>JAPLMC010000062.1 GCA_026387215.1 Candidatus Omnitrophota bacterium | reverse complement strand
TCTGCAATTTCAGGTATAACATCCACAGACGCAAAAGATGTATGCCGCCTTTTATTTGAGTCAAAAGGAGAAATCCTCACCAAGCGATGCACACCTTTTTCCGACTTAAGATAACCATATGCATAAGAACCTGTTATAATAATATCTGCGCTTTTAAGGCCGGCTTCTTCTCCCTGCAACATGTCAATCATCTCAACCTTATATCCTTTTTTCTCAGCCCACATTGAATACATCCTTAAAAGCATACTAGCCCAGTCGCAGGACTCTGTACCTCCCGCCCCTGAATGAATACTCAGGATAGCGTTATTTATATCTGTTTCTCCGTTTAAAAGGCTTTTGAATTCCAGACCATCCAATTTCTTAGCAAGTTTATCCAGCAATTCTGAAACCTCTTTTATAGAGTCTTTATCCTGCTCATCTAAAATAACGGCTAATTCGCTTAGCTCATCAAATTCTTTTCTTGCTTCAGAATAAGGGTCTAATGTTGAGCGCACTATCTTTAATTCCTGGATAATAGGCATTGATTTTTCCTGATCATCCCAAAAACCAGGATTTGCAAGCTGTGATTCTAATTTTTTAAGCCGATCTTCATTCTTATCCACTCCAAGATATAGCTTTAAGTTGGATAATTTAGCTTCTGCGTCTTTTAGTTTTTCCTTTATCTCTGAAAGCATCCTCTATCTCCAATAATTTTCTTTTTAAACCTTGTCCGAACGCATATCCTCCGATAGCGCCAGTTGAATTCACTACCCTGTGGCACGGAACTATTAAGGGAAAAATATTTCTACCAAGTGCATTGCCCACAGCCCTGGCAGCACCTGGCCTTCCAGCTTTTTCAGCTACCCAGGCATAGGTTTTTACCTTTCCAAAGGGTATTTTCTTTACAACAGTATATACCCTTTTCTCAAAATGTGTCAATTCTTTTACCATATGCGTTTGCTCTATTCCCAACAACTTGACAAAAGTGACATTGTTAGAGTGTCAAGTTTTTGGGATTTTGTTGTGGCGGAGAACGTGGTGGTATTTTAATGCAAACCTGTGGGCTTCATCCCTTATGCTTTGTATAAAATGCAAGATTTCTGAATCCTTGTTTATATCCAAAGGCTCCTGAGAACCAACCGTGTATATCTTTTCCTCCTGTTTGGCAATGCCTATTACCGGGATATGGCTGGCGTTTAGTTTCAAAAGCTCTTCGTAAGCTGCACCCAGATGGCCTTTCCCTCCGTCTATTATAATAAGGTCTGGAAATTCTTTATTCTCTTCTTTTAATCTCTTGTATCTCCTATGCACAATCTCCTTTATCATGGCATAATCATCAATGCCTTTTACATTCTTTATCCTGAATTTTCTGTAGTTTGATTTATCAGGCAAGCCATTATTAAAATAAACCATTGAGCCTGTAGCTTCTTTGCCTGATATATTTGACACGTCAAACGCCTCTATTTTTAAAGGCAAACTTGGTAGTCTCAGGATCTTTTTTAATTTCAAAGCAATGTTTCCCCACGAGCTATAATCAGCTGTCTTTCTGTCAGACACCTCTAATAGAGCTGAAAGCCTGTTACGAATAATTGCTGCCTGCTCAAAATTTTTTTTATCCGCAAATTCTTTCATTTTTTCTGTTAATCCTACGATCAACTTTATTTTTTTGCCCTCAAGAAATAAAATCAGCTGCTCAACTATTTCATTATATGTTTTTCCATCTATCTTATTTATACATGGCCCCAAGCACTGCCCTATATGATACGCTAGGCATGATTCATTAGGAATTTTTTTGCAAATTCTAAGAGGGAATATATTTTTTAATATACTTACGGCGTTTCTTAAAAGCTTGGCCTTTGTATATGGCCCAAAATACAAGGAACCATCTTCAACTTTTTTTCTTGTTATAGTAAGCCTTGGAAATTTATCGTTTAATGAAATTTTTAAAAGAGGAAAACTCTTATCGTCCTTTAGCTCAACATTATATTTCGGTTTTTTCTCTTTTACGAGGCTTGCTTCATATATAAGCGCCTCTTCTTCCGAACTAGTGATCACATAATCCAGGCCTTTTACTTTTTCCAATAGTGCCATATGCTTTGCTGTCCTTGGCCTTGATTCTTGGAAATAGCTGGACACCCTTTTTGAAAGATCCTTGGCTTTACCTATATAAAGCGCTTCATCTAAAGCATCCTTCATAATATAAACGCCTGGAAGATGTGGAATATCTTTTATCCCAAATTTTGCAAAATCCGGGTTTATTTTTTCTTTAACATCCATAACAAAAGATCCTTTGCCTCTCTTACGTTAAAAATAAATGCTGCCATAATATAGCTAGCTATAGCTATTGCTATAACAATAAAAAGATTCAGGCCTATTTTAAACGAACATATATAAATTATTGCAGCCATAGACAGGCTAGCCATCAGCACCTTTAAAAATGAACTCAATATCTTATATCCTTCCAAAGATCCAATCTTTTTCCTCAACATATAAAATAGCGCAAAAAAATTAAAAATCCCGGAGATTGAAGCACTAAACGCGAGGCCGCCTATCTTTAACGGAAACATCAAGACTATATTTAGCGCTATATTCAAGAGAAGAGACGCTCCTGCAATCTTTACAGGAGTTAACGTATCTTTCAAAGAATAAAAACAATTCACAAGTATTTTTATACCTGAGTAACTAAAAAGGCCTATAGAATAGAAAACAAGCGCATTAGCTGTAATGCGGGTGGAATTCTGGTCGAATTTTCCTCTCTCAAACAAAACCCTTGTCATAGGAACTGCTAGCATTATAAGGCCAATTGAAGCAGGTATAATAATAAAATTTATAACCCTTAAAGAAAAAGACAGTGTATGTTTTAATTTATCCGGTTCTTTTTCCAACGCTTCTCTTGACATTGTAGGCAAAACTGCCTGGGCTATCGCAATCCCGAATATTGCCAGAGGAAACTGAAAAATTCTGTTTGCATAATAAAGTGCAGCAACTCCTCCGGCGCCTACGATACCAGACAGAGATGCCAAGATAGTATTTACAAACAAGTTCACCTGATATACACATGACCCCAGAATGCGAGGCAATAATAAAATCCCAATTTTATTTGCGGCAAGATGGTTTAATTTTTTTGTGAAAGAAAATTTAAACCCTTTTCTATATAACACCGGTATCTGTATCGCAAGCTGCAGTACTCCGCCTATTAAAACGCCACTCGCAAGACCCATAACGCTCTCGCCCCATATCATTGCGCATATTATTATCGCTATATTCAAAAAGCACGGGCCGAATGCAGGCGCTGAAAAATGCTTTAGAGAATTTAACACACCCATCGTATAAGCAGCCAAGCCTATAAGAAGTATGTAAGGAAACATTAGGCGCGTCAGCTTAACTGTTATAGTAAACTTCTCAGGGTCATCCAAAAAACCAGGCGCTATTAATCTCACAATTAAAGGTGACGCCAGGATACCTACAATGGTTATAGCAGAAAGCGTTATAAGCAAAAGATTCAGTATAACGTTTGCTAACTCCCAGAACTCTTCTTTTTTCTTCACAAGATACTCGCTTAGAACAGGTACAAACGCTGCATTCGTAGCTCCCTCTCCTATCAAGTCTCTAAGCATATTTGGTATACGAAATGCCACTACGAACGCCTCAGCATACCTGGCTGTACCAAAGTATCTGGCTATGATAATATCCCTCACAAAGCCAAGCACCCGACTGATTACTGTGCCAAACCCTATTATTCCGGCTGATCTTATAATATGTTTTTTAGACATTATTCCTTGACATAATTAATTGTCTGTGCTATTTTAATCTTCACATTATTAACATGAAGCATTAATCCCTCGCTACATATATGCAAGTATAAAGGTGGCTTGGGATCAAATTTGCTTCGCAAATTTGAGGAGTAATTTATGCCAATATTACATGCGTCTTATAAAGATATAAAGAAAAGTGCAAAAAAAGCTTTGCGTAATCAATCTGTAAAATCTGAATTAAAGACAGAAACAAAAAAATTCCTTGAACTTGCGTCATCCAAAAAAATAGAAGAGGCTAAAACTCAGCTCAATTATCTTATATCACAGCTTAGCAAAGCAAGATCAAAAGGCATTATCCATAATAATACTGCCTCGCGTAAAATTTCTCGCTTAATGAAAAAATTAAAAACCTCCTAGTAGTTTTTTAAGAGCATATCTTAAGTATTAATTTTTCCAGCGTAAATCTAGCCGATACTTCTCCTGTTTTAATATCGCTGTCTGCTTTCAATATCTCGCTTAAAAGCCTTATTATTTCCTGTCTCTTAAATCTGGTTGCATAGCGAGACATCTGGTCAAACTTTGTGTTGTATAAATTTAACTCTTTCTGTATCTCCAATTTACTTCTTATCTTAAGAAGCTCTTTTACTCTCAATAACATCCTGAACTGCCAGGATAAAAGCCCTAATAAAAATTCTGTTTCTCTCTTTTTATATTTTTGAATGCTTGTAAAAATATTTAGCGCCAATTTTACGTCTTTTTTCTCTATGGCGTCCAGAAGGTCAAAACTGCTTTTAAGAGGCGCCACATATATAAACTTTTCCACATCCTGTCTGGTTATATCAGGTCTTTTGCCTGCATAGAGAATAAGGTTGTCAATGCTGGAAGAAAGCACATGCAGATCATTTGAAAGATTTTCTTTTATTAATTTTATTGCATCAGCTCCTATCTTTTTGCCTGATGAATGCACGCGTCTCGAAATCCAAATGCTTATCTCAGAATCAGTAAGTTTGGATGAACGCACAAACTTTGCAAGCTTTGACGCCTCTAAGATAAATCCTTCCTTTATTTTTACTGCCTTTGAATCTATTATGAAAATCGAGGTATCTTTAGGATTCTTGAGATAAAAAAGCACTGATTCTTTATCGCTATCGGATAGGCTGTCTGCATCCTTTAATATTACAAACCTCTTAGGAGACATAAAAGGCGCTGTGTTTAGAATATCCAACATCTCTTTAAGCTTAAAGTCTTTGTCTTTAGCGTAAAATACATTATAATTCAAATCCTTGGTAGCATTTTCCAAAAATCTGGACTTTAGCTTCTTAAGCTCTGTTTCTTTTAGAAAATCTTCTTCTCCCAAGAAAAGATACGAGGCAAGCTCTTTGGTGGGCATATTAATAAGTAATCAGTAACCAGCAGCCAGAAAAATAAAAGTTTTTACCAATTTTCTATAATCCTATTTATTATCCGCCTTGCAAGATCTGACATTGCATCATTTAAAGCAGCTGTTTCAGTTTTTTGAAGAGTCCCTGCTATAAAGTACGTAGTGTCTCCTGTAATACCTTCTTCTTCAAATAAAACCTTTGAATCTTTTTGGCTTATTAATTTAACATTACATACGATACTAATCCTATATTCTTGCACAACTTCATTCTGATATCTAAGAGGGTCTTTTCTATACTGCACAATTTGGCCTTCAAGCACTGCGTCCGCAGAATTTTTGTCAGCTATCTTAAGGTTTCCGTCTAGAAAAACTCTACTCAAAATCACATCCCTTAAATCCACCTCCAAATTAGGCCTGTAGGCTTCGTATTTATCCTTTGTGCTAACTTCTTTTATTATGTCAATACTATTTTTGAAAGTTTCTATTTGTATTGTCTTAATATCATCAGGCAAAAGCGTTTTAGTAGTATAACCACATCCGGAAAACAAAAAGAGCAACAGGTAAAATCCTACCTGATACCTGTAACCTGATACCTGTAACCTGCAACTATTTCTTCTCCAACTCATTTAACCTCTCCTGCGCTTTCTTTGTCCATTCTGTGTCAGGATAATTCCGCACTATATCTTTATAATATATTACTGCGCTTTCAGGCGCTTTGCGCGCTTCATAAAACTTGCCTGTTTCGTAAGCGTTCTCAGCTTCTCTTGACTTAAGTTTATCCACAACCTGCTTAGCATCCAAAGCCATATCACTATCAGGATGTTTTTTTAAAAAATCTTCAAATTCTTTGCGCGCCAAATTAGTAGGCGTCTGATCATAAGCTGGTTTTACTGCAAGAAGTTTTGAGCACTCTGCAAGCTGATATCTTGCCTTGTCAATAACAGAGCTATCCGGATATCTATCTATTAAATCCTTAAAAATAAGCATTGCGCTGTTATAATCCTGGATATCCTTATAACACAAGCCTGCCTTGAACTTTGCAAGATCTGCATATTTGCCATATGGCGCATTATCAGCCACTGCTTTAAATATTTCTATCGCCTTATCCTTTGCAGGCATCTGCCACTTACCTACAATCTTTATTTTTTTCCCTAAAAAAAACGCGTCGGCTATTTTATATTCTCTCTCTATAACATCATCCACTAATTCAGTATAAGGATAAGTGTCTATCACCTTCTGGTACGCTTTGAATGCTTCATATAGATTGTCCAAGTCTTCCATTATCCGGCCTATATAATATTGCGCAACAGGCGCTTCTTTGGAAAGAGGATAATGTTTCAATAATTTTTTAAATTCCCTGAGCGCATCTTTAATATTTTTTGCCTCATAAAACTTCTTTGCATATACAATCTGGTCCTCAGGAGTATCTTTAGCAGCATATTTAGGATTCTCCCATTTTCCGCTTTCAGGCGTCCAAATCCAGTAACCAAAAGCAGGCCCTGCTAATACATATAATATAAATATAATAACTATGCTCAGTCTTTTCATACGTTTTTAAATTATACCACTATATATAAAAAAAATCAACGTATTTAAACTTGAC
>JAPLMC010000031.1:5693-12569 GCA_026387215.1 Candidatus Omnitrophota bacterium | reverse complement strand
TGGCCCTGAGGGCAAAAACCTTGAATATAATTAATAAAAATACCGCCAGAGATGCTTCAAGAAATATTGTTTTTATAAGTACTTCTTTCTTTCTATAAAAAAGTAATTGCTCTCTGCATAAATTTATATCTATAAACGGATCTACCAGGCCTCTAAGGGCAAGGCCAAAGCATACGGCTGCTCTTGCAGGCACAACCCCTGATGCAACCTTTATCCCTCGCAGCGGGTCTCCAACCTCTACCGGTATCTGTAATTCCTTACCCACTATCTCATGCCAATTCTCTAAAGGCACTTTGCTGTATATAATTATTTTATCTATGACTTCGCTTGGAAACTGTTTTTCGTAAAAATCAAAAGAAAGCTTTATCTCTGCTAGTATCTTTTCAAATACAGGTTCAAATGATTTGTCTTTAGGCGTAATTTCAAATAGAGGTATATCCCTTATTATATAAGGAACGCCGCTTCTAAGAATAGTTATATTGAGCACATCAAAATTTATGTCTACTATTGCAGTATTGGCATTAGCGTCTAATTGTTGGGCTGCATTAAAAGCCCTCATAAGGCTAAAAGGCGCGGACTCCATCATTAAAACTTTAAGCCCTGCAGCATTTAGAATATTTAAATATTGTTCAAGAGTATTTTTTTTCACTGCAACAAATACTACGTCCATGCTATTTTGAACAGTTTTGCTTGGCAGTACTTGAAAATCTGAAACCACTTCTTCCATACGAAAAGGTATATATCGCTTTGCTTCAAAATTAATAGCTGCCTCCCTTTCTTGCTTTGGGATTTTTGGCATTTGAAAATAACGAACCATGGTTTCTTCGCTAGGAATAGCAGTAATAACACTGCCAGGTTTTACATTATTTTCTATGAAGACTTTTTTTATAGCTTCTATAATATAGTCTTCTCTTGTCTTATCTTTTTTAGATGGGCTAGCCTGAGAATCAGTATCACTGGTCAATGCGCTACCAGCATGAGACTCAGGAGTTATTTCTCCGTTATACTGATCTTTGTTAGGGTATATAAATGTCTGCCCAAACTTGATAAGCTTAGGTCCCCCAATGCTTGATTTAAGCACAACCAAATCCACAGTATCCTGGCCCACATATAAGCCAACAACTTTTTTAGGATTGAATATAGATAATATATTTTTATCCATGATATAAAATCACCTTTGAATTTTACAGATTGTAAAAACAATCTGTAAAATTGGTTAAGGAATTTATGTTTTAGCCCTAGCTTCTACTATTTGAGAATTCAACCAATCATCAACTGACTTCTTATCAAATCTCCAGACATGGCCTACTTTTATGCCTGAAATCTTCTTTTGATGAAGCCAATTATAGATAGTCTGCTTCTCTAGCTTAAGATACCTGGCTAATTCATCTGTATCCATGAGTCTTGACATCTATAACGCCTCCTAATATATTTACTGATTCTATAGGTGAAGCCAAATATACCATAAAGAACTTACTTTGTCAAGGTAACCACTTCTGTGCTTTATGTTATATTTTATATAATTAATTATAATTAAACAAGTTATGAAAAATTTAATAAAAAATAAAAAAATAAGGAAAAATATAACTATTTATAATATTTTTCCTTAAATTGTTTAAATATAAGTATTTATAAAATGAAAGCTATCTAAATTATCTAAAAATTCATGCTAAACTCTATATTGCCTCTTGTAGCAAGCAGTATAAAATTACCAGACTAACGGCTTTAGTAATCCACCTTAGAACTTATTATATATTGGCCTGAAGGATTCGAATCTACGGTTATTGTTATAATCACATTAGTTCCGCCAACATTAATAGTAGTATTAGTTGGTCCAGGAGAAGTTATGATAGAAGCAGGATCTGTTCTTAATTTCCAATAAGCATAATTAATACCTGATTCTGCTAAGTTTATAGCTTTCATCCTTCTTATCTGGACTTCACAGATATTGTTATAATTGTACGCCGTAAGAAGGACCGCAGCAGCAGCTAATGATAATAAAAATAAAAGCATTAAAGTTACAAAAATAGCTATTCCTTTATCATTATTAGAGTTATGACTACGCATATAAAATCAAACCTCAATTCTTCAGCATTTAACGGATAAAGTAAGAATAAATAGTTTTTCTATCCGCTAAGTAATTAACTATTGCAACTCTCCTATTAATTTTTCAACTGCCTCGGATATCAGCTGCCAACGTTCCTGGCTATGTATTGTATATTTCTGCTTTCTTTTCCAGCCACTATCTGACTTTTGCCATAGATACATACATAGGCGCCTATTACCCCATGATTCAACTAAAACCACTGCTGACCACCACCCAAACCCTCTACTAATAGTTCTATAACTTAGGACTTTTAAAGGTGGCCCTATAGGTATTTTTTCTTCCTCATTTACTATCTTTTCATCAGTCATAAGTACCTCCCAATTTTTGCGAAGCAAAAATTGATCCCGAACAACCACATGTTTACTGTGTGTCGCGAGGGGCCAATTTTTGTGAAACAAAATTTAATCCCGAGTCCCTCGCCGTATCATTCTTCCTTGCTGGCGCTTCGGGACGAAGGACCTTTTCTTCTCGCTGCTACGGTTTTTCCTTATTATTATAACTCCCACATCTAGGACACTGAGATATTTTATTATGTCTGCTGTCTACATAAACATAAGTACATATGGAGCATTGCCATAAAAAGTTTTTTTCTGAAGAAAACTGTTTCTGTTTTTTCCTATTTTCAAGGACAAGAGCTAACAAGACAAGACACGTTGTTAAAATAAGGTATAAACTAACAGCTAATGAAAAATCTATTTTAATCATTGCTTAAAGTTAATGCGCGCTATTCCTTCTTGATCATCATTTAGAGCAGGTACAAACTGCCATTTCCTTACGTATCTAATTGCTGCATTGTCTATTTCTGGAAAACCGCTAGAAGTTACACATTCTGCATATTCAACAAATCCGTCTTTTGATATTTTGAATCTAATATTCGCGCTGAAATCTGAATTAAAATCCGAAGGTAATGCTGTAGATTTATCTAAATTCGGCTTATATATAATTATTCTATCTTTAGCACTTCCTTTTATAAAAAAATCTGAAAAATTAACCCTTGTGATTTCCTTTTTGCTATATATCTTGAAATTTAAAGAATTACGATCGCCAGAAGAATACAAAAATTCTTTTTTTTCAGGCTTCATGTTTATAAAGCCTGATCCATTAGGCTCTAATTCATCTATTTTATTTTTCAAATCGCTATAGCTCGGCATAAAATATTTTTCATTTTCAGGCATGATCTTTTCTAGAATATCTCCAAGAAACGCTATTGAAGTATTGTGCTCCGTTATATGACTTATTGAAAACACTGGTTTTACTGAAAATATAAATAGAAAATGCCATAAGGCAGATATTAATATTGCAATATTTAAAACTCGATCTTTAAATAATAGCATTCTTTTATAATAAGCCATAGGTTGCAAATAACAAGTAAGAAAACTTGATACCTGTAACCCTATTTAATCTACTGATTAGTAGCTATGTTAACCTGTTTTATACCAATATCTCTGCAAAAATCCCATATATTAACTACCTTGATTAGAGCTACATCTCTATCTGCCTTTATCAATATAGGCTCTGAGTTAGAAGCTTTTTCTAGCTTGCTCTTAAGCTCCACTAAAGTTACAGGCGCTTCATTTAAATAAAATCTGTTATCATAGGTAATAGTAATTACTACTGTATTTTTTTGCACAACTTCGCTTGTCACTGCCTTTGGAAGGTTTATTTTAATACCTGGCTGGGATATAAAATTTGAGGTTAACAAAAAAAATATCAAAAGCAAAAAAATGCAATTTATAAGAGGCACCATGTTCAACTGAGCATCTTCTATCTGTAGGTGTTGTTTAAACTTCATTTAATATCCTTCTATTCTTTGCGACAACATATTTATAAGTTCTGTTGCGCTGCGTTCCATATCAAGTACAAAATCTTGAACCTTTGCGGTTAAATAATGATATGCCACTATTGCAGGTATCGCTACAATAAGGCCTAAAGCTGTAGTCAAAAGCGCTTGCCATATGCCGCCTGCCAAATCCCCTGCGCTTACAGGATTAAATGCAACTGTTTTTATCTGAATAACCTGAAAAGCCTTTACCATTCCAACAACAGTTCCTAATAGGCCAAGAAGAGGAGAAATATGAGCTATAGTAGCTAAAACTTTTATGTGCCCTTCAAGTTTCGAAACTTCCTGATGGCCTGCATCTTCTATCGCTTCCCTGATCTCCTGTCTAGGCCTATCGTGTTTCAAAAGACCTGCTTTAACTATGGTAGCAATAGGGCCTTTTGTGTCTTCACATATCTTCACGCTCTCTGCAATCTTATTACGCTTCAAAACACCTTCTATGTTATTCATAAAAAACACTGCATCTATTCTTATCTTACGAAAATAGTATGACCTTTCCAAGATTATGCCAAAAGCTATGATAGAACATAAAATAATAGGGTATATTATAGGCCCGCCCTTTTGCATTATCTCAAACATATCTCAACTTCCTTTCTCTATTTTATTGTAGTATAAGCAAACCTAAAAAGCTTTCCTAACCAATAAAAATCGTATATTAAGATTATCGCCAAAAGCTATTTTCTTATTTCTTTTCTTCTAAAACTTTCAGCCTTTCCTTTGCAATAGCAGCTTCTTTTGTATCCATATCGGATATCTTTTTATAAAGTTTTATCGCCTCATCAGTCTTATTCTGCTTTTCCAACAATCTGCCACATGAAAGAGTTGCATTAGCAACTATTTCAGTAGAATCAGGATATATATATCCTACTTTCATATATTCTGTAATTGCGCTCTCAACATCCCCTATTTCCTCATAAAGTTGCCCTATTGTAAGCTGTATGCTAGCGTTAAAATCTCCACGCTTAGAATCCAAAGATTCTTTATAATAACTAATAGCATCTTTAAGCCTTTCTTCTTTTTTCATAATATCCCCAAGATACTTGTAAGCCACTTTTATAAAAGCAGTATTTTTATAATCTATTGTGAATTTTAGAAGTCTATCTATTGCTCTGCTAAAAGTATCCTCTTTCATAAGAATATCTATTATCTTAAGTTCAGCCATAGGTACAAGATCGCTACTGGGATAATTTGTTTTCAAATTTTCCAGGGCGCTAATGCTTTTATCTAGCTCGCCTTTTTCATAAGATATTATGGCAATCCTGTATGCAGCATCATCTGCAAAACTTGCCTCCGGGTATATCTTAATCAGATCGTTGAAATATTTTTCTGCTTTGGTAAACTCTTTTCTGTTTATGTAATATTCTCCTAACCAAAATCTAGCATCTCCTGCCAACTCATCTTCAGGATATTTAGCTATGTATCCTTCAAACTGGTTTAAAGCTTTTTTGTTATCTCCCATTTTATAATAGCACTTTCCTATTTCATACAATGCCCTGCGACTGGACTGGCTATCAGGCTGTCTTAAAACTATGTTCTGAAACACATCCAGGGCTTGCTTAAAATCAGAGATATTATAAAAAGCGCTAGCCATCTGAAACTCAGCATCTTCCTTGTATTTTGTATCTTTAAATTTTTCAAGAAATACCTTGAATTCATAAGCCGCATTTTGAAAAGATCCTTTTTTGAAATATAAAACAGCAAGCCCATAACTGGCGTCTTCTATGTATTGAGACTCTGGGTAGTTTTTCAATAAACTCCTAAAAGCAAGAATAGCGCCTTCATATCTTTCTGATTTAAACTGTATCCTGCCTATTTGATACTGGGCATAATCCACATAACCAAACACTGCGTCAGGATTAACATTAGCCTCTTTTAAAACCATATCATAGGCCTCTGACGCTTTGTCTAACTGATTCATCTGGAAATACGCATCACCCATCCTGCAATATGAAGTTATGCGATAAATATCTTCGTCAGTAATTTTTATCACCCTGCTAAATTCTTCTATTGCGTCATTATATCTGGCTGTCTTAAAATAAAGCCATCCAAGATTATACTCTAGGTCATCCGAATAGCTGGAGGATGGGAATTTCTTCATGCTATCTTTGAGAACTTCTATACCTTCCTCATACAAACCAAGTTTGTAAAATGCTTCTGATTTGCCAAGATATGCTTTTATTATCAAGCTGCTCTTAGGAAATTTATCTATAATTTCTGCAAAGCATTTCAGGGCTTCTTCAAACTTATTCATCTTCATAAACGCCTGAGCCTTGCCTCCCAATACAGTATCCATAAGGTCATCGTCTTTCTTAATGCTGTCAAGACGAATAAATTCTCTAATAGCATCTTCATACTGTTCTAACTTCATATAACTCCACGCAGTATCATATATGGCGTAAAAATCTATGTCAGGGTTCTGGGCTATTTCAAGTGCTTTTTTAAATGCACTCAACGCATTTTTATAATCATCTTGGTAGTAATAATTTTCTCCAATATAAAAATACGCAAGTTTGGCCTTTTTAACATCTTTAACTTTCTGGACAAACCTGGATAAATTTTCCTTAGATTCATTATATTTCTTAAGCCTGTAAAGCATCTCGCCTATTTTTAATTCAGAATCCTCTTTCAATTCTTCCCTCGTTTCACTCGGGACTAAAGACTCTGAGCCTGAAGAAAGGTCACTTGCAAAATATTCAGATACAAATGCAGAAAACCTATCAATAGATTCTTGGTATTTTTTCTCTTCATACAGAGACCATGCGTATGCATATTTTGTATAAATTATATAATTCGATTTTGGAAAATCCGTTAAGATAGTTTTGTAAAGCTCTCTGGCTTTTTCAAAATCCCTTGTCCTGAAATATATCTCTGACTTCCAATACATCGCCTGGTCTTTGAAATCTGTTTTTGTTTCTGAGTTTATAACAGC
>JAPLMC010000031.1:0-5584 GCA_026387215.1 Candidatus Omnitrophota bacterium | reverse complement strand
GTAGGACTCGCCTAATAAAAGCCGCGCTTCTAAAGTATCAGCTTCTGATGGTTTTTCAGATAAAAATTTTTTGAATGATTTGGCCGCTATTTCGTAGAAACCATCCTGAAAAGATTTCTTTCCTAAGATAAAGTCGGAATTTTCTTCGGCATTTAAAGGGGTATATAATGACAATATAGAAAATATAATAATATATATATATCGAATGCTTCTCATCTTGAACATAAATATAACATTATGAGGGCTAATGTTCAAGAGAAAAATAAACTTTTGTCAACAACTTTACAAAAGTGACATTGTTAGATTGTCAAGTTTACGAGGTGTTCTTTTAGATATTGGCCTGTATATGAGGATGGGATTTTGACTATTTCTTCAGGGGTGCCGCAGGCTACTATTTTTCCGCCTTCGTCTCCACCGCCAGGCCCAAGATCTATTATGTAGTCTGCTGATTTTATAACATCCAAGTTGTGCTCTATTATTAAAACACTGTTACCGCCTTCTACAAGCGCGTGTAATACTTTAAGCAGTCTGTCTATATCAGCAAAATGCAGCCCTGTAGTAGGCTCGTCTAACATATAGAGCGTTTTGCCAGTCCCTATTTTACTAAGCTCAGTTGCAAGTTTTACCCTTTGCGCCTCTCCTCCTGAAAGAGTTGTTGAAGACTGACCCAGCTCAACATAGCCAAGCCCTACTTCACAAAGCGTTTTCAGTTTCTGCTGTATATAAGGAATATTTTTAAAAAGTTCCATCCCATCTTCAACTGTCATTTCCAGCACATCAGCAATTGATTTCCCTTTATAAAGAACTTGCAGCGTCTCGTGGTTATACCGTCTTCCGTTACAAACCTCGCATGTTACATAAACATCTGGTAAAAAATGCATTTCTATCTGTTTAATACCATCCCCCTGACACGCCTCGCATCTACCGCCTTTAACATTAAAACTGAAACGGCCCGGCTTATATCCTCTCTTCCTGGACTCTGGAAGTCTTGCAAATATATCCCTTATAAAAGCAAACACTCCAGTATACGTGACTGGATTTGAACGCGGAGTTCGGCCTATTGGTGATTGGTCAACTACAACAACTTTGTCTATTTGATCTGCGCCTTTAATCTCATCGTGCAAGCCTGGTTTTTCCTTTGACCCATAAAGCTTTTTTGCCAGGGCTTTATACAAAATATCATCTACCATAGTGCTCTTGCCTGAGCCAGACACGCCCGTAATGCAAACAAAAAGCCCGAGCGGTATCTGAATATCTATATTTTTAAGATTATGTTCTCTTGCTTTCTTGATAATAATGGATTTGCTATTTATTGCTTTACGCCTTTTTCCTGGAACGCCTATCTTTAATTCTCCACGTAAATAACTACCTGTAAGAGATTCCTTTGAATTAATAATATCATTTATCCTTCCCTGGGCTACCACATATCCGCCGTGCTTTCCTGCGCCTGGGCCAAGATCTATAATATAATCAGCATTTCTTATAGTAGCTTCATCATGCTCAACAACTATTAGAGTATTGCCAAGATCTCTTAATGCCTTAAGTGTATCAAGAAGTTTTGCATTGTCTCTTTGATGAAGTCCTATACTAGGTTCATCCAGGACATAAAGCACTCCCACAAGCCCTGCCCCTATCTGAGTCGCAAGCCTTATTCTCTGCGCCTCTCCACCTGAAAGAGTAGAGCTAATCCTGTCTAATGTCAGGTAATCAAGGCCTACATTTGCCATGAAATTAAGTCTCTCCAGTATCTCCTTCAAAATCTGGCAGCCAATCTTCTCTTCAATTTCCGTAAGCTTTAGATCCAAGAAAAATTTCTTTGCGCTTTTTACCGAAAATCCTGAAACATCACTTATAGAAATGCCGCTTATCTTTATTGATAGCGCTTCGGGCTTTAATCTCTTGCCTTTACATTCAGGACAGATAGAAATGCTTGTATATTTATTTATTTCAGTTCTCATAAACTCGCTGTCTGTATCCTTAAACCTTCTTAATAGATTCGGCGCAACTCCTTCAAAATAAACACCAGAATCCAAGCTTTTTGAACCGTAAAGTATGACATCTCTTATCTTTCTTGGAATTTTATCAAAAGGCGTGTCTATGTCAAAACCATATTCCTGACCAAGCTTTCTTAAAAGCCTTCTATAATGAAGTATTATTCTCATGCCGCCTACACGCCAGGGCTTTATTGCCTCCCTTAAAGATTTTGTCTTATCAGGTATGACAAGATCAGTATCTATACCTATTATTGTACCCAGACCATCACACGCATTACAAGCTCCATAAGGGCTGTTAAAAGAAAACATCCTTGGCTCTATTTCTTCATAACTCACGCCGCATTCAGGGCAAGAATATAGCTCGCTGAATAGTTCGTCTCCCTGGTCTGCCTTATTTATCAGCATCAACCCTTTGCCCGCTTTCAGCGCTACCTCCACGGAATCAGCCAGTCTTTCCCTAATGCCTTTTTCAATTACAATCCTGTCTACCACGACCTCTATATTATGCTTTTTGAATTTGTCTAATTTTATTTTCTCATCGAGAGAGATTACGGTGCCATCTAACCTTATTCTTACAAAGCCTTGCTTCTTTAATTCGCTGAAAAGACTTTGATATTCGCCTTTCCTGCCTCTTATAACAGGCGCAAGTATTAATATGGGTAAACCATCCGGATATTTTAAAATCCTGTCTATAATCTCATCGTGACTCTGTTGTTTTATTTCGCGAGCGCATTTATAGCAATAAGGTTTCCCTATGCGGCTAAAAAGAAGCCTTAGGTAATCATATATCTCAGTAGCTGTCCCAACCGTAGAACGAGGATTTCCTCCAGCCTTTCTCTGCTCAATAGAAATAGCTGGGGACAAGCCTTCTATATGCTCGACATCCGGCTTCTCAAGCTGTTCCAAAAACTGCCTCGCGTAGGCAGACAAACTCTCAACGTATCTGCGCTGGCCCTCTGCGTATATGGTATCAAAAGCAAGTGAAGACTTCCCTGATCCGCTAAGCCCAGTAATAACCACAAGCTTGTTTCTAGGAATCTCTAGATTAATATTCTTAAGATTATGTTCTTTTGCCCCGAATATTTTAATACTCTTCTCTTCCATTCCTCTAATCTCCCTCCCAATAAACTTGACAATGTAACAATGTCACTTTTGTAAACTTTATTAAGCTAATAGACTGTGCTATTAAAATAGTTAGGACACATTTTATCATATCGGCTCTGCCTAGCCTAGCAAGTTGAAAGGCCTTTTTGACGCGAGCGGGCAAGGTGTCCGCCACCGAATAAACGACGAGACGAGCAAGCGTCAAAACGAAACAAAATTTCCTCGCCAGAGAAATTTTGTGTCCTTGAAATCTGCTGGGCTAGGCAGAGCTGGAGCGCAACCTGACATTGAAAGCATTACAATTAAGATAGCCGACTCATGATTAGCGCAAAAACTTCCGCTGTATTTACAAGGCTGTTTATACAAACAAACTCGTTGTCGCTATGCCATTTTTCCTCTCCTCTTGCGCTGTAACCAAGACTAGGCACACCTTTTTGCATAAAATACCTCATATCAGTAGCACCTGGCATCACGCTGAAATTCGCTTTTTTACCTGTTACAAATTTTATAGATTCAGCGGCTACTTTAAAAAATTCTTTATCTTTTATGGATACAACAGGTCTGCCTTGCGAAACAAACTTTATATTAACCTTTGAATCTTTATATCTGTTGTTAAACTTTTTAATTACAGTTTCTATTTCCATTTTTGCAGCGTTTATATTTTCTTCCGGTATCAAACGTCTGTCTATGCTAAACTTTGTTATTCCAGGAATTACATTCACCTTGCCCCCTCCTTCTATAAAACCTCCCATTACAAAGCTCGGGCTTTTGGAAATAGTGTCTCGCATATTATATTTTGTCTTTTTTTTCAAAATTTTATTTTTCAGTTTTTCTAATTCATTCACAATCATATTCATTCTTTCAAAAGAATTAACGCCTTTATAAGGCATAGAGCCATGCGCTGATTTTCCTACAACCTCTACCTCAGCCCATAAAATACCTTTGTTGCCTATTGAAATATAATTTCCAGAATAACCTTCGCTCATTGCATAATTTGCTTTCACAAGTCCTCTGGCAACCAAATATCCAAGACCTGTCCCACCGCCTATCTCTTCGTCAGGCGTAAAAGAAAGCTGTATATTGATTTTTGGTTTTATGCCACAATCCTGCAATGCTTTCAATGCGAACAACACACTTGCAATATTGCCTTTCATATCCTCTGAACCCCGGCCACAAATCTTGTTGCCTTTTACTACCGCTTTAAAAGGATTTGTTTTCCATTTATCAGTAGCAGGCACTACATCATAATGAGAATTTATATGGAGTACTTTTTTATGCCCTGCGTTTAAATCTGCAACAAGATTTATGCGTTTCGAACCGCCAGCAACCTTATGCTTATCAATGATTGACTTTGGTGTGATATATTTCCTGGTAACCAACCCCAGTTTTTTGCATTCTCGTTCAAGTAGGCTTGTCATCTCTTCATAATTTTTTCCAGGTGGGTTAATCGTAGGGATTCCTATCAATCTGGAAACCAGATTAATTACTTTTGCTTTATTTTTTTCTAAATAATATCTTAATTTATTTTCCATACCAGTAAGCCTACAGTCTTGGACATTAAACAACATCTATTTCCCCTCCAATTTATCCGCTTCATTATATTCTAACGCAGCATTTTTAAAAAGCCCTTTTTGCGTATAAATATCTCCTAAAATTCTATGCGCTCCTGCATCATAAGGATCCAAGGTAATATATTTTACAAATTGTCTGTTTGCTTTTTCTATATCGCCTTTTTCAAAATATGAAAGCCCTAGCATATAAGACGCCTGCCTTAAATAAGGACCTAATTGAGCGGATTTCTCTAGCATTAACAAACCTTCTCTTTTTCTGCCAATCCGTAAATAAGCTATCCCCTTATTATAATAAAGCTCTGCTGATTTAGGGTAGTACTGCAAGAATCTATTTAAAACTTCTAGCGCAAGATTAAATCTTCCACTATTTATATAAATAGTAGCGAGATTATTAGCTGGCTCCAAAAATTTAGGATTGGCTTCTAAAAGTTTAACATAAATTTCTTCTGCCAATTTAACTTCGCCTATCTTGTCAAAAAAATTTGCTACAGTCAACGCTTTATCAGATTCTTCAATTTTCTTTTTACTGAAATCTATTCTAAATTTTTCTATCGCAACTTTATTTTCAGGCGTATCATATAAAAATATAGCAGAGCTTTCATCATAATAAACCAAAGCCCATTCTTTATTATTGTATAAATTTTTTAACAGCCTATCTGTGCCGCTAAATAAATGCCTAAGAAACGCTATATTAAAATTATATCTTTTCTGAAGACCTTTCCATTCCTCTGGATAATTTTGAGCCCTTTGATATGGCTGGTAAAAATCGTACTTATACAGTTCTGTCCTTGCGTCTATGAACCCTCTTTTCTCAGGATAAAACCTATAAGCTATGTAATGCCCAAAATCTATGCTGTTAAATATGCGACCTTTTATATTATTGTTTTCTAAAAAATCGCATGCCTTGGATGGCAT
>JAPLMC010000112.1 GCA_026387215.1 Candidatus Omnitrophota bacterium | reverse complement strand
AGATTCCAGAAAAAAAACCCGTATTATGGGGTATCATGGATATAGTCAGGGTTGTTATCATAGTGATGTTTTCGGGCTATATGCTAGCTACAGCAGGCTCCATTATTTTGAAGCCCCTTCATTTTAATATGAATGTTAATTTGCTTATGATGCTAGCAACGTTTTTTATAGATATAATCGTCGGGATCGTGATATTGTATTTTGTTCTGGTAAAATACAGGGAAAAATTATCCAGTTTAGGCATTGCGTGTACGGGGTTTTATAAAAATGTCTTATCCGGTATTATCGCCTACATGTTTATACTTCCTATCTTAATCGCAGTTCTTATATTGTCCATGCTGTTTTTGAATGCAATAGGCTATAAATTGCCTCCACAGCCTGTATTCGACATATTTTTCGAGGAAAAAAGAAGCAGTGTGGTTTTATTTTTGACGATATTTGTTTCTATTTTAGGGCCCATCATAGAAGAGATATTTTTCAGAGGATTTTTATATAGCGCTGTAAGAAAGCGTTTCGGAGTAATTATTGGGGTGTTATTGAGCAGCGCTTTATTTAGTATGCTGCATACTAATATTGCAAGCTTTCTTCCGATCATGATACTAGGTGTTTTAATGGCATTTTTGTACGAAACAACAAGCTCGCTTATTGCGCCTATAGCTGTTCATATATTGCATAATTCAATTATCCTGGGTTTTGTATTCTGTATAAATGAGTTACTTCGCTAACAACTTGACCCCTCGCCAGAAAGCTCTGGGGGATGAATGGGGCTGGCTCGGGATTCGCTTAAACGAGCCTAGCAATAAAAAATGCCACGGCTGTAAAGCTGTGGAGCTTTACAAAACTGACATTGTTAGTTTGTCAAGTTTATTGGGATTGGTAAAGAGATGAAGACAAAGGTAGCTATTGTAAAATGTCAAGATTACGAGAAAATTAACCTTGTAAGGGCTGTAAGCAAGGCTTTTGATCTCTTAGGTGGGATAGGCACTTTTGTAAAGAAAGACGAAAAAGTGCTCATTAAGCCTAATCTTCTTTCAGTACGTTTGCCTGAAGATGGAGTCTGTACTCATCTTGAGGTAATAAGAGCTGTAGTTAAGTTAGTAAAGGATTGCGGGGCTGTGCCTTGGATAGGCGATAATCCTGGCGGTTCAGTAAGTCCTGCTGCACTATATGAAGGATATGGCCTTGTATCGCTTGCAAAAGAAGAAGGAGCGGAATTAAAAGAGTCAAAGGATATAAAGGTAGTTAATAATATTCCGATAGCAACTTATATTTTTGAATGTGATAAAATTATAAATTTGCCGAAAATGAAAAGCCACAGTTTGATGGGTATTACAGGAGCTATTAAGAACATGTATGGCGCTGTGGCAGGGCTTCATAAGAGTGAACTTCATAAAAAATTTCCAAGCCCAGAGGAATTTACAAAGGTTTTAGTTGATACATTTGAAATAACGAAACCTAGCTTGACATTAATGGATGGCATAGTTAGCATGGATCAAGCTGGTCCTGCTGCTGGTAGGCTAAAGAATTCAGGCCTTTTGATAGCGGGGGAGGATGGTGTAGCTATAGACGCTGTTTTTGCAGCATTAATAGGGAAGAAGCCGCTAGATATTTTAACTACGCAAGAGGCTTATAAAAGAAAGCTCGGAGAAGCAGACTTAAAAAATATTGAAATATTAGGAGAGAATGTAAGAGAGAATTTAATAAATGATTTTGAAATACCCGGAAAGCCAGGATTGATAACAATCTTGGGGCCTTTTGCTAAATTTGTAGCTAGATTTATAAAATTTGGGCCATATATAAATGAAATGTTCTGCAAAAAATGCATGATATGCCGAGACAGCTGTCCTGTTTTAGCTATAGCCATAAATCCAGGTAAGTCAGCTATAGATTTGAAAAAATGCATCAAGTGCATGTGCTGTCACGAGGTTTGTCCTCATAAGGCAATAGAGTTGAAACGTAATTTTTTGGCAAGGAGGTTTGGGATATGATAGAGCCTATTAAATGGAAAAGTAATAAAATAGTTTTTATTGACCAAACAGAATTGCCTGCAAAATTGAAATATATAAAATGCGCAGATGTAGGTACTTTATGTGAGGCAATAAAGCATCTAAAAATTCGCGGGGCTCCGCTTATAGGAGTAGCTGTGGCGTTGGGTTATGCCTTAGGTTGCTTGAAGTCTAAGGCAAAGACTGCAATAGAGCTTAATGAAGATTTAAAGCGTATAGCTAAAAAACTACGCAGCACAAGACCTACTGCAGTTAATCTTTTCTGGGCGCTGGATAGAATGGAGCATACCTTCCACTCCGTAAGTGGACAAGATTGTCCACTTACGGAGTGGAAGATGTTAAAAGAGGTTGTTTTAAAAGAGGCGTTGGATATTTTGGAAGAAGATAAAGATATGTGTCGCGCCATAGGAAAAAATGGAGCCAAGTTGATAAAAAATGGCGATGTGATACTGACGCATTGTAATGCAGGCATATTAGCTACAGCTGGCCAGGGAACAGCTCTTTCAGTGCTTTACGAAGCAAAGAAGCAGGGAAAAAAGTTTAAGGTATACGCTGATGAGACCAGGCACAATAAAAAATAAAGGCGTTACAAAAATTATAGTGGGCGCAGACAGGATTGCCAGAAATGAAGACGCTGCGAATAAGATAGGCACATACGGCCTTGCAGTTCTTGCGAAGCATCACAATATTCCTTTTTATATAGCTGCCCCTAGCTCTACTATAGATAAAAATATAAAATCAGGCAGAAATATTCCGATTGAAGAAAGAAACAAATCCGAGATTATTTATACAGGTTTAAAGCAAACTGCTCCGATAAGCTCGAAGGTCTATAATCCCGCATTTGACGTTACGCCTCACAATCTTATTTCTGCGATAATAACTGAAAAAGGCATCTATGAAATTAAAAGATTTAGGAGAATTTAATTTTATAAATAGAATAAGTAAATCCATAAGAGCCTCTAGCCAGGTTGTAAAAGGCATAGGCGACGACGCGGCTGTTCTAAAATATACAAAAGACAAACACCTGTTATTTACAACTGATATGATTATAGAAGGAAAACATTTTTATAAAAGCGCTAAAGCTGAATTAGTAGGAAAAAAATCTCTCTCCTGCAATATAAGCGATATTGCAGCAATGGGAGGGGTGCCTAAGTTTGCGGTTATCTCAGTAGGTTTTCCAGGCTCTCTTGACTTGAAATATGCCGATAAACTGTATAAAGGTATAAGAAAAGTTGCTAATAGTTTTAAAGTCGATTTGGTAGGAGGAGATACAGTAAACTCCGGAAAAATAATTATTAATATCGCGCTGATCGGAGAAGTGGAGAAAAAAAATTTAGTGCTTAGAAGCGGGGCAAAAGAAGATGACGCGATATTTATTACCGGCAATATAGGTGGTTCAATAAAGTTCAAGCATCTTAATTTTACCCCTAGGATTAAAGAGGCAAGGTTTCTGGTAAATAATTTTAAGATTAACTCAATGACAGATATCTCTGACGGCCTTTTAGCTGATCTAGGGCATATATTGGATGAAAGCTATAAAGGCGCAATAATTTGCGAGAAAACAATACCTGTTTCCAGAAACGCCTCAGGATTTGATTCTGCTGTCAGGGATGGAGAAGATTTTGAGCTTGTTTTTACATTGCCATGGCCTCAGGCAGACAGATTAGAGAAGACCTGGCCTTTTACAACCAGGCTTTCAAGAATCGGCAGAATAATTAACAGGCGTAAAGGCTTTTCTATTGTAAACAAAAGCGGTAAATCAAAAAAAATCAACCCCACTGGATTTACCCACTTCTAACATCTTTACAAAACTGACATTGTCAGAGTGTCAAGATGTTGGGGATTTGGAGTTTGGATATGCTGACGAATAGCGCTAGGGAGACGATGCTGGTTGGGGAAAGATTGGCGAAGAAACTTTTCCCGGGAGATGTTGTAGCGCTTTATGGAAACCTGGGAAGCGGAAAAACTACATTTACAAAAGGCATTGGAAAAGGACTGGGCGTAAAAAATCCTGGCCGCATAAATAGCCCTACGTTTGTTCTTATAAAAGAATATCAAGGGAAAATTCCGCTGTATCATCTTGATTTATACAGAATGAGTGATTTGAAAGCAATAGAGAACTTGGCAATAGAAGAGTATATTTACGGAGATGGTATTACTGTGATAGAATGGGCGGAAAAAATTAAATGTCTTCTTCCGGAAAAACTAATATCTGTAAGATTAAAGGCGAAATTCGGCGATAAAAGAGAGGTGTTGGTTGAAGATTCTAGGCATTGACACTAGTTCTAAATTTCTGAACATTGCTTTGAGCGAGGATGAGCGTATAATAAAAGAAGAATTTCATTTACTTGATAGAAGGCATGCCATAGAACTTGTGCCAAAGGTAAAAGAGTTACTAAAGACTTCCAGAGTTTCTATAAATAAAATAGACGCTTTTATAATAGGCGTTGGCCCAGGCTCATTTACCGGTTTAAGAATAGGTGTCAGCGCAGTAAAAGGTTTTGGCATTGCTTCCGGTAAGCCATGTATGGGGGTGGCGAGCATAGACTCTATTGCCTGCAATGCAATTAATTGCGGCATAAATATAGTTCCTGTAATAGATGCGAAAAGAGGACAGGTCTATTCCTCTATTTATCGCAGAAATGGAAAAAATATTGTCAGGAAGTCGGATTATATTTTACAACCTGTAGAGAAGCTGATGAAAAATATAAAAGAAGAGGCACTATTTTTAGGAGACGGACTTATTCTCTACAAAGATAAAATAAAAAGCCTTAATAAAAAAGCTATTTTTCTTGAAGAAGAATACTGGTATCCTGGAGCTGGGAATTTGATAAAACTTGGATTCTCAAAACTTAAAAAAGTTAAAAAAACTAATCTGGATAAACTTACACCTTTATACTTATATCCTGAAGATTGTCAGGTCAGAAAGCTATGAAATTCTATAGGCCTACATTTGCAGAAATAGACTTGGACGCTATTCGGCACAATCTAGAGATAGTGAACCATATTGTAAAAAGCGACACAAAGATTCTCGGTGTTGTAAAGGCGGACGCTTATGGCCATGGAATGAAAGAGGTTTCAAAAGCGATCGTAGATTATGTAGATTATTTCGGCGTTGCGTCTCTTGATGAAGCAGCTACTCTGCGCAGAGTAGGAATAAAAAAACCAGTTTTAGTGATAGGCGCTATTTTGCCAGAAGAGATAGAAGGTGTATTAAAGTTAAATGTAATACAGACAGTTTCCGACCTGGATATTCCTAAAAGACTTTCAAAGCTTGCGCAGTCCAGAAATAAAAAAGTAAAGGTGCATATAAAGGTAGATACGGGCATGGGACGCCTTGGGTTTTGGCATGAAGAAGCAATAGGTTTTATAAAAAAGATTGCAAAATTAAAAAATATTATTATAGACGGAATTTTTACGCACTTTCCGAATGCGGAGGCTGATAAAGTTTTTACCTATAACCAAATAAGGAATTTTAAGCGCCTTATAGAAGACCTGTGGGATAATAACATATATATACCTGTGAAGCATACCGCAAACAGCATGGGCCTTATAGATTTTAAAGACAGCCACATGAACATGGTCAGGCCGGGCCTCATGATGTATGGTATATACCCTAAAGAAAGCTTGTTAAAAAGCATACTTTTAACTCCGGCGCTTACCCTTAGAACAAAAATTACTCATTTGAAATCAATGCCAAAGGGTCGCAGCATAAGTTATGGCATGACTTATGTGACGCGTAAACCTACAAAAATAGCAACTATACCTGTTGGTTATGGCGATGGATATTCAAGGCATTTTTCAAATAAGGCTCAGGTTTTAGTAAAGGGCGTTCGCTGCTTCATAGTAGGCAGGGTTTGCATGGATATGTGCATGGTAGATGTGGGGCATCTAAGGAATGTAACAGTAGGGGATGATGTGATTCTTATAGGCAGTCAGGCAGGAGAGATTATAAGAGCGGAAGACCTTGCCAAACTTATAAATACGATACCTTACGAGGTATTGTGCAATATAGGCCATCGTGTTCCACGGATATACAGGTAATTATGTTTTTGTCCCGATCTCCGATCGGGACAACGGTCATGATTCCGATCGGAGATCGGGATTTAGGAGGAGATATGTCTGAAGGCACTTTTTTGACAAGAGACGGGTGTGACAAACTTAAAGATGATTTAAAAATACTTAAAACCGTAAAACGCAAGGAAATAGCAAATGCTCTTGAAAAGGCAAGGCAGATGGGAGATTTGAGCGAAAATGCAGAGTATGATTCTGCAAAGCAGTCGCAGGCAATAAACGAGAAAAGAATCAGGGAGCTTGAGGAAAAGATCCTGACAGCCAGGATCCTGGATAATGAAAACATACCCTCGGACAAGGCTTATATCGGAGCTAAATTAAAGTTAGTGGACATAGATTCAAAAGAAGATATGAATTATATGCTGGTAACCGAAGATGAGGCTGATTACTCAAAAGGCAAGATTTCTATTTCTTCCCCTGTCGGAAAGGCTCTTTTGGGGTGCAAGGCCGGGGATATTGCAAATATCAAGGCCCCAGCAGGCATATTGAAGTACAAGATTTTGGAAATATCCAGGTAATATAGGCTTGCCGTGGAAGCTCCCTGGAGAAATTTAAATATTTCTCTTCCGAAAATTATATTGAATTTTATTTATAAAAATGAGATAATAAAAAGTTAATGGCTAGATATTCTAAACCAGCCATAGAAAAGGAGCTATTATGCGTATTAAAAATGTTTGGTTTGTGGCAATAGCAATTGCAATAATTGCATTATTTTCGGCTGTTTCTTCACATGCAGCTTCCCAAAAAGAAGTGTTTGTAGCAAAGGTTAATGGGGTTGGGATCAAAGCAGTTACGCTGAATGCAGCGCTCAATAATTATATAGAAAATCAAAAGATGTACGGAGTTATTGTAAAGGATGAGGAAAAAGATAAGCTGAAAAAAGATATACTTAATGAACTTGTAGCAGCAGAGTTATTATACCAGACAAGTCAGAAAGCAAACCTTGGGGATCTGAGCAAAGATGTTGACACAGAACTGGAGAATATTAAAAAAGGTTTTGGCTCTGATCAAGAGTTTCAGAAGGCGTTAAAAGAAAGAGGCGTAGAAATAAAGGATCTCAGGGAAGATATAAAGAAGGGCGTTTATATAAACACATATTTAAACAAAAATGTTTTTTCAAAGTTAAGCCCTGTGACAGAGGCTGAAAAAAAGCAGGAATACGAATCCAATAAAGATAAATTAAATGTTCCTGAAGAAGTAAGCGCAAGCCATATACTTATAAAAGTTGGTGACAAAGCAACTCCTGAGGAAAAGCAGAAGGCAAAGGAAAAGATAGAGGCGCTTAGAGTCAGGGCTCTCTCAGGCGAAGATTTTGCAAAGCTTGCTAAAGAAAATTCAGAAGATGGTTCAGCTTCTAATGGCGGAGACTTAGGTTCTTTTGGAAAAGGCCAGATGGTGAAACCTTTTGAAGACGCTGCTTTTAATCTTGAAAAAGACCAGATCAGCGCTGTGGTTGAAACCCAGTTTGGTTATCATATAATAAAAGCATTAGGTAAGAAACCTGCGCATACTCTGACGTATGAAGAGGTTTCCAGCGATATAGAAAAGTTTTTAACTAATAAGCACAAAAGGAATGAAGTAGATAAAATTACAGAGACCTTAAAGAATGGCGCTAAGATAGAAATTTTATAGTTAGAAGTTTTACCCCTTGGTTCAGAAAGAAAGAATTATGGAACCTAGAGGCAAGAGGTTAAAACTTTAAAGTCAGGGGTGGTGTGGTGAGAAGCGATATTATTAAAAAAGGTATTTCTAAAGCAGGCAACAGAGCTCTTTTATATGCTACAGGCGCATGCTGCAATGATCTTAAAAAGCCTTTTATAGGAATAGCGTCCAGTTTTACTGATCTTATACCTGGCCATATGCATATGCGAACCTTGGAGCGTTCTATTGAAAATGGAGTTTATGCAGGAGGAGGAAAACCTTTTATTTTCGGAATACCTGGAATATGCGATGGTATTGCAATGGGCCATTCAGGTATGCGATATTCTCTTGCTTCAAGAGAGTTAATAGCGGACATGGTAGAGACAATTGCAGGAGCGTATTCGCTTGACGGCCTAGTGCTTTTAACAAATTGCGATAAGATTACGCCAGGTATGTTGATGGCAAGCGCAAGAATGAACATTCCTACTATTATTGTTACAGCAGGTCCGATGTTGACAGGCCATTATAAAGGAAGGCGGCTTGATCTTGTAAGGGATACATTTGAAGCTGTGGGAAAGTTCAAGAAGGGCGAGATATCGAAAGAAGATATGGATGAGCTTGAAATGAACGCATGTCCAGGCCCTGGTTCATGTCAAGGGCTTTTTACAGCCAATACAATGAGCTGCATCACTGAGACAATGGGCATGTCTTTGATAGGGTGTGCTACATCCCTGGCAGTGTCCAGCAAAAAATCCAGGATAGCTTTTGAAAGTGGCAGAAGAATTAACGAGCTTGTTGCAAAAAATGTGAAGCCGCGTTCTATTATGAATAAAAAGGCGTTCCTGAACGCAATAATGGTGGATATGGCGCTTGGTGGGTCTACAAATACGGTTTTGCATCTTACGGCAATAGCAAAGGAAGCTGGAATTTCATTATCGCTTGATATATTTGACAAAATAAGCAGGACTACTCCTAAGATATCAGATTTAAGGCCTGGAGGAGAATATTTTCTTGAAGATCTGGAAGCCTCTGGGGGCATACCAGGCGTTTTAAATAGGTTGCAAAGTAAATTGAATGATAATCCTACTGTAAGTGGCTTATCAATAAAAGAAATTGCAAAGCTTAGCAAGGTTTCTGATGGAGAGGTTATAAGGCCGCTTGATAATCCCTATAAAATAGAGGGAGGCATTGCCATATTAAAAGGTAATATCTCTCCAGATGGATGTGTTGTAAAACAGGGCTCAGTAAGCGAAGAGGCAATGTTTTTCCAGGGCGTTGCAAAGGTATTTGACTCTGAAGAAGAATCAATGAGCGCTATTCTAAGTGGAAAGATTAAAAAAGGCGATGTTGTTGTGATCAGATATGAAGGCCCATCTGGTGGCCCTGGCATGAGGGAAATGCTTTCTCCTACGTCAGCAATAGTAGGTATGGGCTTATCAAATGATGTGGCGCTTATTACAGATGGCAGATTTTCAGGAGGAACGCGTGGTCCGTGTATAGGGCATATTTCTCCTGAAGCTAGTAAGGGTGGGCCAATAGCTGTGATTAAGAATAATGATATAATTACAATAGATATAAAAGAAAGACGAATAGATGTGGATTTGCCAAGTTCTGAAATAGAAAAACGTCTTATAAAATGGAAGACGCCTAAACCAAGGGTTACAAGTGGCTGGCTTTCAAGATACAGCCGAATGGTGTCATCTGCTTCAAAAGGCGCGATATTGGAGTAATCAAATTTCTTCGTTCGGCGATCGGGATTTATCCCGATCGCCGAACGAATAGGTATAAAAGAGCGATAATTATGAAAATGAACGGCGCGAAAATATTAATAGAGTCTCTTAAAAGAGAGGGCGTTGAAGTAATATTTGGTTATCCAGGCGGACAGGTCTTGCCTATATTTGATGCCTTGTATGACGCTGATGTGAACGTTGAAGTGATATTTGGTTATCCAGGCGGCCAGGTTTTGCCTATATTTGATGCTTTATACGATGCTGACGTAAAGTTTATATTGACCAGGCACGAACAAGGAGCAGCTCATGCAGCAGACGGATATAGCCGCGCAACAGGAAAAACTGGCGTATGTCTTGCGACCTCTGGGCCAGGAGCTACAAATCTTACAACAGGCATTGCTAATGCGTATATGGATTCCATTCCAATGATAGCGATTACGGGCCAGGTTAAGTCTTTTCTTATAGGCAACGACGCTTTTCAGGAAGCGGATGTTACTGGAATTACGCGGCCGATAACAAAGCACAATTATTTAGTTAAAGACGTTAAGGAACTGGCAAGGACTATCCACGAGGCGTTTTATATTGCTTCAAGCGGAAGGCCTGGCCCTGTTTTAATTGATATACCTTCAGATATTCAGCAGCAGGAAACGGAATTTATATGGCCTGAGGAAATAGAAATTAGAAGCTATAAGCCGACTTCGTTTGGCCATCCTGGTCAGATTAAAAAAGCAGCTAAGCTGATAGCTTCTTCAAAAAAACCGCTTATCTATGCTGGCGGCGGGATTATCACATCAGGCGCTCATCATGAATTAAAAAAATTGACGGAAAAACTTAATGCGCCTATTACTTGGACATTAATGGGTATAGGATGTTTTCCAGCTACGCATAAACTTTCTCTTGGCATGCTTGGCATGCACGGAACAGCTTATGCCAATCACGCCATTATGGAGGCGGATTTAATACTTGCTATAGGCGCGCGTTTTGACGATAGGGTCACAGGTCGTCTTGATAAATTTGCGCCTTACGCAAAGGTTATACATATTGATATTGATCCTACGTCTATAAGTAAAAATGTGAGAGTGGATATACCGATCGTAGGAGATGCAAAAAATATCTTAGGCCAATTGATAGAGGATATGAATAAATTGCCTGATACATCTGAATGGCTCAAGACTGTTGAATCCTGGAAGAAAAAGTATCCGCTTAAATATCAGGATAAAAAAAATATAATAAAACCCCAGTATGTCGTAGAGCAGATTTACGAGGCTACCAAAGGAAAGGCTATTATTACAACAGAGGTAGGCCAGAACCAGATGTGGGCTGCCCAGTGGTATAAATATGACTATCCTCGCACATTTATTTCTTCCGGCGGGCTTGGGACAATGGGATTTGGATTTCCTGCAGCAATGGGCGCTAAAATAGGCATGCCTGATAAAATAGTTTTTGATATAGCAGGTGACGGCTCTATACAAATGAATATACAAGAGCTTGGCACGTGCGTCGCGAATAAAATCAATGTTAAGATAGCTATACTTAATAACGGCTATCTCGGCATGGTAAGGCAGTGGCAGGAGTTAGTTTATAAAAAGAGATGTTCATATACTACTATGACCAATCCTGATTTTGTTAAACTTGCCGAAAGTTATGGAGCTGTTGGAATTCGCGTTACGAAAAATGAAGATGTTCGCAAGGCAATTGAAAAAGCTATTTCAATAGATAATGTTGTCTTTATTGATTTTCAGGTAGAAGAAGAAGAAAATGTATTTCCAATGGTTCCAGCGGGAGAAGCGTTAAATCGTATGATAGAGGGGCTAGCATAATGAGATATACAATATTCCTGCAGCTGAAAGGCGAACAAGCGCTGCTCGGGATTTGGAAGATTAAAATATGAGACATACAATATCAGTTTTAGTTGAGAATAAATTCGGAGTGCTGGCTCGTATAGCAGGCCTATTTAGCGCGCGTGGCTATAACATATCATCTTTAGCAGTGTCAGAAACTCTTGACCCCACTATTTCTTATATGACAATGGTAGTGGAAGCGGAAGATGAAAAAATACTGGAGCAGATAAAAAAGCAGCTCAATAAACT
>JAPLMC010000049.1:5988-9878 GCA_026387215.1 Candidatus Omnitrophota bacterium | reverse complement strand
AAGCGGAAACAGTTGCAAAAAAAATTAAATCCGAATATGTGATAGGCGCGGATACAGTAGTTCTGCTTGGCAATAAAATAATCGGCAAACCCAGGAATGCAAGCCATGCAAAAAAGATGCTGAAAGAAATGTCAGGTAAGACTATAGGAGTTTATACAGGCCTTTGCGTAATAGATGTTAAAAAAGAAAAATTAATTTCAGATTATGAAAAGTCGCTGGTGACTGTAAAAGAAATTAAGGATAAAGATATTCCAGAATATTTTAAATTACTCGGGCCATATGACAAAGCAGGCGGATTTTCAATAGAAGGCCCAGGCTCGTTTATTTTTGATAATATAAAAGGCTCTTATTTTAACGTGTTAGGGCTTCCTACAGCTAAATTAAAAGAGATGTTTGGAAAACTAGGCGTGGATATTTTAACCCCGCCCTTTCTTCTGTAAAAGATATTTTTTAAGTAGAAAGGGCGGGGTAAAAGAAATCAGGCTATGATGTTTGACGTAATAGTTATAGGCGCAGGGCCAGCAGGCATGATGGCAGCAGGCCGTTCATCTGAATTAGGCAGCAAAACCCTCCTATTGGAAAAAACAGATTCTTCTGGCAAAAAACTCCTATTATCAGGGAATTCCAGATGCAATATTACAAATAGCTGCGAAAATGTAGAAGACTTCATAAATAATTTTTCTGAATCAGGGAAATTCCTTAGAAATGCTTTTAGTGTATTTTTCAATAAAGAGCTTTTGAGATTTTTCAGGAAAAGAGGCCTTGATTTTAAAATAGAGCCCAGCGGAAAAGTTTTTCCAATTACTAATAAAGCAGATGACGTTCTCCGCATACTTATAAAATATATGAAGGATTCAGGGTGCAATATTTTATACAGGAAAGAAGTTTTGGATATAATTAAAAAAGATGATTTTTTTGAAATCACTACAAAAGATAATTCTGCATATAACGCTAAAAAAGTAATACTTGCAACAGGCGGGCTTTCTTATCCTCAGACAGGTTCTACAGGATTTGGTTTTCATATTGCAAAAAAATTAGGTCATGCTGTAATAGATCCAAAGCCAGGTCTTACTGGAATAATATTAAAAAATAATTTTTTAAAAGAGTGGCAGGGCGTGTCGTTTGAAGACGCTAGGATCAGCGTTTACGCTGATGACAAGCTTATTCATAAAGATAGCGGGGAGATGATATTTACGCATTTTGGGATATCTGGTCCTGTCATGCTTCATATGAGCGCTATAATATATGAAGCGCTAGACTCAGGAAAAAGAGTTTTTCTTTTGATAGATTTTAAGCCAGATGTAAATCATCATGAGCTGGAGATACTTTTTAATGAAGAGTTTAAAAACAATCCTGCTAAGAAAATAAGTAATGCCATGAAGGAATTTGTGCCCGCGAGGCTTGTAAAAAGAATTCTTGAATCAGCTCACATGGACTTGGATAAAAAATCCGCTCAAGTTTCCAAAGAAGAAAGAAAAGTTCTTCTGGAAAAAATAAAAGGTTTCAAGATGATTGTGCAATCTGTTCGGCCAATACAAGAAGCAATGGTTACATGCGGCGGCGTATCTGTTAAAGAGATAGACCCTAAAACCATGGAATCCAAGATTGTAAAAGGGCTTTATTTTGCTGGTGAAGTCATTGATATAGATGGGCGTACAGGCGGATATAACCTTCAGGCGGCTTTTTCAACAGGTTGGGTAGCAGGAGGAATAGAATAGTGGATTCTAGGGGACGCGTCAAAAAGGGACACACCTATTTATTTGAGGAGTGTCCCTAAATGACACGTCCCCTAGCATGTTTTTAACAGGCTGGGCAGCAGGCGGAAGTTTATCCTGAGCAATAGAGGCTGCCTGAGCATTAATCAGCCAGCGTGTGTTTTCTTAGTTTTTTAACAGTATCTTCGCCTATAAGCTTTTCCACTATAGCGAAAGCAAACTCCATTGCAGTGGCAGGCCCCTGGCTTGTAATAATATTTCCATCTATCACAACAGCTTTGTTTTCATATCTTGTATTTTTTCCAAAATCAATCTGGTCTCCCGGGTAACATGTGGCGGTTTTATCGTACAGAATCCCTATCGGAGCCATGATTACGCTTGGCGCCGCACATATGCCTGCGATTATAGCTCCTATGGAGTGCATTTTTTTAATAAAGTCATTTACCTCGCTAGAATTGTGAAGATGTAACGCCCCGGGCATTCCTCCTGGAATAATTACAGCGTCAAAATCAGGCAATAAACCGCCTAATTTTTTATTCGCGGTTATTGTTATTCCATGAGAACCGGTAATGTTTATACCGTCGAGTCCGGCAATAGTAAGCTCTATTCCTGCCCTTCTCAAAATGTCAATTACAGTAACCGCCTCTATCTCTTCAAAACCTGTCGCAAGTAATATAATAGCTTTTTTCAACATATTCACCTCCAAGTATGTTATAATAAAAAGTATGAAAAAATTCAAGTATATTTACGGCCCTATATATTCCTGGAGACTCGGAAGGTCTCTTGGTGTGGATCCTCTGTCCCAGACAGATAAGATGTGCACGTTTGACTGCTCCTATTGCCAGATAGGCGAGACCAGGTTTTTTAACTCCGGAAGAAAAAAGTTTGTATCTACTGAAGCTATAGCGAAAGAGATAGCGGACTTACCTAAAAACACAAAAATAGATTATATTACTTTTTCCGGTAACGGAGAACCTACTCTGGCTAAAAATTTAGGCGACATGATAAAACGTATCAGAAAAATAAGAAAAGAAAAGATTGCGGTCATTACTAATTCTTCGCTGATTAACAGGAGCGATGTGCAGGATGATCTTTTGCTGGCCGATTTTGTTATTTTAAAATTAGACGCTAATGCAGAAGATCTCTTTGTAGACGTGAACAAGCCTGACCCTGGCATAAGATTCGGAGATGTTGTAAAGGGCATAAAAAGGTTTAGCGAGATTTACAGGGGAAGGCTGGCGCTGCAGATCATGTTTGTTGAAAGAAATAAAGTGTACGCGAAAGAGATAGTCAAGATGGCGAAGAAGCTCGGCATAAAAGAGGTCCAGATAAATACGCCATTAAGAGAGTGCTCTGAAAAACCTCTTCCAAAGTCTGAGATGGACGTTATAAGAAGACATTTTAAAGGTATGTCTGTAAATTATGTCTATTGGGCCAAGAAAAAAGAGGTAAGGCCTATGGATAAAGAGGACGCTGAGAAAATGCATGGCAGGGCTAAAAGATAATATTCAAAAGATATTAAACGCCCTTCCGGGCCATGTGGAACTCGTAGCTGCGACTAAAGGCCGGAGACCCGAGGATATTTTAGAAGCAATAGATGGTGGCGTAAAAATTATCGGTGAAAACTACATTCAGGAAGCTGAAGAAAAATTTAAGAAAGTAGGAACAAAAGTCAGATGGCATTTTATAGGGCGTCTCCAGAAAAATAAGGTTAAAAAGGCTGTAAAGATTTTTGACATGATAGAAACCGTTGATTCCGGAGAAANNNCCATGCCAATAAAATAATGCCGGTTCTCATAGAAGTCAATTCAGGCCTGGAGGATAATAAATCCGGTGTCCTGCCGCTAAACGTAAAAACCCTCATAAATGATATCTCCGGATTACACAATATAAAGGTAATGGGCCTCATGACAATGGGGCCTCTTTTAAAAAACCCGGAAGACTACCGAGCGTATTTTCAAGAAACTAAAAAACTATTCGACGATATAAAGCTCACCGTGGATGTGAAATACCTTTCCATGGGCATGAGCGATTCCTACCAAATTGCCATCCAGGAAGGCGCGAACCTTGTCAGGATTGGCACTGCAATATTTGGTTTCAGACAAACCGCGTAGGTTGCCTTCGGCAACCTACGCGGTTGAGATGGTTAAAGATGAAAACGTATGGCGCTAACCA
>JAPLMC010000049.1:0-5909 GCA_026387215.1 Candidatus Omnitrophota bacterium | reverse complement strand
ACCAGAAGCCACGAAGACATAAAAAATATCTTAAAACCTAGTAATCTATTTTTATAACCCCTTGACACATAAAAGCGTTTATGGTAAATTAGTTATGAGCATATGTTCATAACTAAAGGAGCTTGGTTTGCGGCCTAAAAAGACAAGGTGGGTAAAATGTGTTCCAGGGGAGCGGTGTTTTAAACCGCTATATAAGCCTATGAACAAATTAGAAGGGGTTTACCTGACTCTTGATGAATTTGAGGCGGTCAGGCTCGCTTGCCTCGAAGAGTTAAAACATATTGATGCAGCAAAGCTGATGAATATATCCAGGCCTACTTTTTCCAGAATTTTAACTTTGGCTCACAAAAAGATAGCAGACGCTCTGGTGAATATTAAGGCAATACGTATCGAAGGAGGCTGCTGCAAAATAAGAGGCAGAAGGAAAACATAGCGCTATATAAAAAGGAGGAGTTTATGGCAAATAATGAAAGCAATACGAAAGAGGGCAAGAAGAAATCTTTCTTCGCCAAGTTGTTTGATAGATTAGATAAAAAGTTGGAAGAAAAAGCCAAATCCGAATCATGCTGCTGCAAGCCTTCGGATAAAGGAGACAGTTCGTGCTGCAGCTGATAATTGACTGGTTGACATATTCTATTCTGAAGCTTAGACCGGATTCTAAGCTGGGATCCAGCATAAATTTTTTCATCTACGACTCTGTTAAGATTATGCTGCTCCTATATGTCTTGATAGCTGTTATAGGATTTCTGAGGAGCTTTATCTCTCAGCAGAAAATAAAATCCTGGATTACAGGGACAAAGGGCTGGGGCAATTTCTTCGCGTCATTCTTTGGAGCTGTCACGCCGTTTTGTTCATGCTCTTCAATACCGATTTTTATAAGTTTCTTAAAAGCAGGCGTGCCTTTGGGCATAACCTTTTCTTTTCTTATCACGTCCCCTTTGATCAACGAATATCTGGTTGTTTTGATGCTTGGATTTTTTGGCTGGAAGATCACCTTGGCTTATATAATAAGCGGCATGGCTATAGGAATTATTTCAGGGATTATTCTGGGTAAAATGAAACTGGAGCGATATGTTGAAAAAGATATCCTGAATGAAAACACGGAAGAAATATCTGAGATAAAGTATAAATGCATCAGACAGAGGATTGTTTTCGGGGTTCAAGAATCAAATAGTATTGTGCGTAAACTCTGGGTATGGGTGTTAATCGGAGTTGGACTGGGGGCATTTATACATAATTATATCCCGCAGGAAATCATACACGCCTTAATTAGTAAAACAGGGATATTTTCTGTGCCTATTGCTACAATTATAGGTGTTCCTATGTACGGAAGCTGCGCCGCTATAGTGCCTATTGCCGTTGTCTTATTTCAAAAAGGTATTCCTCTGGGTACTGCTTTGGCGTTCATGATGGCTGTCGCGGCATTAAGCCTGCCAGAGGCAATTATGTTAAGAAGGGCGATGCGTTTAAGATTAATTTCTATATTTTTCGCGATAACTACCTTTGCAATTATTTTTGTTGGTTATTTGTTTAATTTTTTGCAAAAACTTTTACTTTAGATGAAAATAGAAATTTTAGGCATAGGGTGTCCAGGGTGTAAACAGCTTATCGCAAATGCCGAGGCAGCGGTAAAAGAATTGAATATTATAGCTGAGATTTCCAAGGTGATGGATATTGATAAAATCACAGAATACGGCGTAATGATTACGCCTGCATTGGTTGTTGACGGCTCTATTGTCTCTTCTGGTAAGATATTGAGCAAAGGCGAGATTAAAAAAATTATCTCGAAATAGGATATAAGGTTGAAAAGAATATTTCTGATTCTTCTAGCTGTTGTTCTAATTAATCAGAGCATGAGATGCTCTGCAGTGGCGGATACTGCTATGTCTAAACCACAAGAAACAGATTGTGTGAAAGCCTATTATTTCCATGGTGATTTCAGGTGCTCAAATTGCTATAAAATAGAAAAGTATTCCAAAGAAGCGATTGATAAATATTTTGCCAAAGAGCTTGCTTCAGGCGAATTGGAATATGAAATAATTAATATAGACGAGAAAGGCAACGAGCATTTCGCAAAGGATTATAAGCTTTACACAAAATCGCTTGTTATCTCTAAGATAAAAGGCGGAAAGGAAGTGGAGTATAAAAATCTTGAGAAAGTATGGGATTACCTAGATAATAAAGAAGCATTCTATAATTATGTAAAGGAAGAAGTCGCAAAATTTTTAGAGGCGAATAAATGACGCTTTTCTTAACTGGATTTTTATCAGCGTTGTGGCTTGGGATACTGACTTCTATAAGCCCGTGTCCTCTCGCTACTAATATTGCTGCGATATCTTTTATTTCAAAGCGCATCACTCATCCATTTTTTGTTTTCTTCGCGGGGTTAGCTTATACGCTTGGGAGGATGTTTTCTTACGCTATCTTGGGCATACTTATTATTAAGTCAGTCCTGGCAGTTCCTGAGTCCGCGCAATTTCTACAGAAGTATGTAGTTAAAGCTATGGGGCCTATTCTGATACTTACAGGCCTTGTTTTGCTAGAGGTTATAAAACTAAAATTTTCAGGACTCGTACTTTCCGAGAAACACCGTAACGCCCTTATTAAAGCAGGCACGCCTGGCGCGTTTATCTTGGGAGCATTTTTTGCGCTTGCCTTCTGTCCTATATCTGCGGCGTTATTTTTCGGAAGCCTTATTCCTCTCGCGCTTAGCAATAAGATGGGTGTTATTCTTCCGCTAGTTTACGGTATCGGAACAGGCCTGCCCGTATTATTTTTTGCGGTAGCCATAGCAATAGGCGTCAGTTCATTTAATAGATGGTTTTCTAAACTAACAGTTCTAGAATTATATATGCGAAAAATTACCGGGGTTATTTTTATTCTGGTAGGCCTTTATTATAGCTGTATCTATCTTATTAAGATTTTTTAAAAGGAAAGCGAGAACAATGTCCGAGGGTATTATAAAAAGATTATCATTTTTAGACAGATTTTTGACATTGTGGATTTTTCTGGCTATGGGCTTTGGTGTGGCAGGAGGGTATTTTTATCCAGGTATAGTAAGTTTTTGGAATAAATTTCAGATAGACACAACAAATATTCCTATTGCTATAGGCTTAATTTTAATGATGTATCCTCCTCTGGCTAAAGTTAAATACGAAGAGCTCGGGGATGTTTTTAAAAATGTGAAAGTACTTTCCTTATCACTTGTTCAGAACTGGATTATCGGCCCTATCCTGATGTTTATCTTAGCTGTAGTTTTTCTAGGCGGTTACCCGGAATACATGGTGGGACTTATCATGATAGGCCTTGCTAGATGCATAGCGATGGTAATCGTGTGGAATGACCTTGCTGGCGGTGACACGGAATATTGCGCTGGGCTCGTGGCATTTAACTCTATTTTTCAAGTTTTATTTTTTTCAGTATATGCGTGGGTTTTTATCACGATATTGCCAGGGTGGCTGGGTTTAAAAGGAGTGGTTGTGAACGTAACCATGGCGCAGATCGCGCATAGTGTTTTTATTTATCTAGGGATACCGTTTCTTGCCGGGATAATTAGCCGTTTCAGCCTTATCAGGATTAAAGGCAAGGACTGGTATGAAAAGAAATTTATCCCTGCCATTAGTCCACTGACGCTCATCGCGCTTCTTTTTACTATTGTGGTAATGTTTTCGCTCAAAGGCGAATTTATAGTCAAGATTCCCATGGATGTAGTGCGCATCGCTGTGCCGCTTTTGATATATTTTGTAATAATGTTTCTAGTGTCGTTTTATATGGGCAGGACACATAACGCTGGCTACGCTAAAACAGCTACGCTTTCATTTACAGCTGCGAGCAATAATTTTGAGCTTGCAATAGCAGTGGCAGTAGCTGTATTCGGTATAAATTCAGGTGTAGCGTTTGCGGCTGTTATCGGGCCTTTGGTAGAAGTGCCTGTGCTTATTAGCTTAGTGGCTGTAGCTTTATATTTTAAGAAAAGATATTTCTCCTAAACCTGCCTAGAATTTGGTATAATAACTAATACTATGGATTACGATGTAATTATTATAGGCGGCGGGCCAGCAGGCCTTACCGCGGGTATATATACTTCAAGAGCCAGGCTTAAGACGCTTCTAATAGAAAGTTTCTCTGTCCCTTGCCAGGCTGTTACTACAGATCATATTGAGAATTATCCTGGATTTCCTGAAGGTGTTAATGGATTTGAATTAGTAGAAAAATTTAAGAAGCAGGCTGAGAAATTTGGCACAGAATTTATTGTAAGCGAAGTAAAAAGCATTAAAAATAACAATTCTCTATGGCAGGTAATTACAGAAGATAAATCTTATATTGCGCGCTCGGTTATTATAGCAAGCGGCGCAAGCCCTAAGAAATTAAATATTCCAGGAGAAGATAAGTTCAGAGGAAGAGGCGTGTCGTATTGCGGTACCTGCGACGGTGCACTTTTTAAAGATAAAGAAACAGTTGTGGCTGGAGGAGGAGATACAGCGCTTGAAGAAGCGCTTTTTCTGACAAGATTTGTAAGAAAAGTTACTGTTGTGCATAGAAGAAACGCATTGCGCGGTACAAAGATTTTACAGGAAAGGGCTTTTGCGAATAAGAAAATAGAATTTATATGGGATTCGATTGTTACGGATATTAAAGGAGCTAATAAAGTTACAGGCGTTAAGATAAAGAATGTAAAAACCGGGGTTGAGACGGATTTTTTATGCGATGGCGTTTTTATATTTGTAGGGTATACGCCTAATACCAGTTTTTTGAAAGACACCCTGTCTATGGACGAAAACGGTTATATAATCTCGGACGATAACTGCCTGGCTTCGAAGCCGGGCATATTTGCGTGCGGCGACTGTCGTAAAAAGCTATTAAGACAGGTGGCATATTTGCGTGCGGCGACTGTCGTAAAAAGCTATTAAGACAGGTGGTGACTGCCTGCGGAGACGGCGCTACAGCGGCATTTAGCAGCCAGCATTATATTGAAAACCAATAAACTTTACCCCTCGCCATAAAGCTCCGAGGGATTAATGAGGCTGGCTCGGGATTCGCTTAAAAGCGAACCCCGCAATAAAAAAACCATGGCTGTAAAGCTGTGGCGCTTCACAAAACTTACATTGTCAGAATGTCAAGTTTATGGGAGGGGAGTAGATGAAGGTTTGGGCTTGGACTATAGGGAGCGTGGTTGTTATAAGCCTTATATCGCTTATAGGCGTGGTAACGCTCTCGCTTAATAAGACAAAACTCAGGGCGATGCTTTTATTTATGGTAAGTTTTGCAGTGGGCGGGTTGTTCGGCGATGCATTTATACATCTTCTGCCGCAGTCTTTTGAAACTCTCGGCGTAAATCTGAAAACTTCGCTCTATGTACTGGCAGGTTTTTTTATTTTTTTCATTCTAGAGAAATTTATTCGCTGGAGGCATTGTCATATACCGACTTCCAAGGAACATATCCATCCTGTAGCTACGCTGAATATTATAGGGGACGGCGTACATAATATGCTGGACGGAATGATAGTGGCTGCGAGCTTTGCGGTATCTGTTCCTATAGGCATTGCAACCACTCTAGCTGTAATACTTCATGAGATACCCCAGGAAATAGGCGACTTTGGCATACTTATTTATAGCGGAATGTCTGCGAAAAAAGCCCTTTTCTTCAATTTTATTTCAGCTCTTACAGCTGTTGTAGGCGCAGTAATAGCTCTTATTCTGGAATCCAGAATAAGAGGTTTTTCAACTTATTTACTGCCGATAACAGCAGGCGGGTTTTTATATATAGGAGGCTCTGATCTGATACCTGAACTTCACAAGGAAGATCATGTAAAGATTTCTACGTCTTTGTTGCAACTTGTTTTTATTATGCTTGGAATCGGGGTGATGGCTTTGCTGGTTTTTGTTGAATAGCAGAAAAAAAAGGGGGT
>JAPLMC010000037.1 GCA_026387215.1 Candidatus Omnitrophota bacterium | reverse complement strand
TTATTAATAATACTATTGCATATATCTATAAGCGAGATATCTCCTTTAGATAAAAGATCAATAAGTTCATGTGCCGTGAGCGTATTTAGTATCATAACGTCAATTCCTTAGCCAATTTTGCAGATTGCAAAAGCAATCTGCAAAATTCAAAGGCGACAATGCATTATATCTCTATAATTTTCGGAACTTTAAATAAATTATTCTCTTTACTTGGAGCATTTTTTATAACTTCCGTCACTGGTAATGATTTTTTTACAATATCGTTTCTGTATACATTTTTCATCTCTAGGACATGGCTTGTGGGTTCAAGATTGGAGACATTCAGCGTATTTAGCTTATCCACATACGCCAGAATTCTGCCTAATTGATCTGTGAAGTGGTCTAATTCTTTATCCGACAGCTCTATTCTTGCCAGATTAGCCGTATATTTAACAGTATCTTTGTTTATAGCCATAATTTAGTTTAAAATAGCATATATAGACCCTATTGTCAACGGTATAATCTTCTCCAAAGATCTTTACAAAACCGACAATGTCACTTTTGTAAAGATCTTAAAGTAATAACCTTACAAATTCTTGCAATGAAATGGTTTCCGGACGGCGGGTGGGAGATATGCAGGCTTTTGTCAGACAAAAAAGCACATCATCTTTTGATTTGAATATACCTGAAGAAGCCAGGGAGTTCAAAATAGTTTTTCTGCGTTTTTCAAAAGATGAGCGGATTATTTTAAAAAGTAGGCCTTGGTTAATAGAGCTATCCAGTTGTTTTTCAAAATCTATCTTTAAAAAACATGAATCAACTTCAGGGATAGGAAAAAATGCGCCTCTGGGTATTTTAAATAAAATTCTAGGGTCTCCATAAAACTGTACATAGCAAGATAATGAGCCATAATTCTTTGTTCCTGGCAACGCAACAATCCTCTCCCCGAATTCTGCTTGAACAGTAGCGTATAAAGATTTTATATAGATTCTATTATCTATTAGCTTATTCAATATTGGGCTGGATATTGAATATGGAAGATTCCCCACAACGATTAATTTCGAAGACATATCTTTAAATTCGTATTTTAATATATCTTCATTTATTAGGCCTAAGCCTATTTTGTTCAGTAAAAAACTATGTAATCGTTTATCTTTTTCTACTGCAATTAACGTCCTTGTTTTTTTGCTTAAATCTTCTGTCAAAGCGCCTAATCCAGGACCTATTTCTAGCACAATATCTTCTTTTTTCAGTTGAATAGATTCTATTACCTTATTCTTAATATTTTGGTCGATTAAAAAATTTTGACCAAATCGCTTAGAAGGACGAATATTATATTCGCGGAGAATAGATTTTACTTCGCTCAATTTCAACATCTTGACAAAACTTACATTGTTACAATGTCAAGTTTATGCATGGTGATAGCTAGTTTTATGGCTTCTTTCATGGAGTTTGGGTTGGCAATGTCTTTGCCTGCTATGTCATAAGCTGTGCCATGGTCAGGAGATGTACGGATAAAAGGAAGACCCAGCGTAACATTAACGCCTTTTTCAAAAGCTATCATTTTTAATGGTCCAAGACCTTGATCGTGATACATTGAAATAACAGCGTCTAATTTACCGTTGTATGCCATGTAAAAAATTACATCACCCGATATAGGGCCTTGAATTTTTGGAACAAAACGCCTGATTTTTTTAATCGCAGGGATTATTATGCTCTGCTCTTCTCGGCCTATTTTCCCACCTTCTCCACAATGCGGATTCAATGCACATACTCCTATTCTAGGATTTTTAATTCCGAAATATTTTTTTAGGCTAGTGTCTGTCAATCTTACGGCTTCTATTATTTTTGCCTGGGTAAGGATGCGAGAGATATTTTTTAGAGGCACGTGTCGCGTAACAGTAGTAATTTTAAGCGGCCCGCCGCAAAGCATCATTGCAAATTTTTTTGTATTTGTAGATTTTGCCAGATATTCAGTGTGGCCACTGAAAGGTATTCCGGATTTATTTATCGCTTCTTTATTAACAGGAGCTGTTACCAAAGCTTGCGCTTTGCCTTTTTTTAATACATTAACAGCATTTTTTATGGCGTCAAAACCTGTTTTATCTACGGATTCTATTACAAAAAAATTTGCAAGACTTTTTATCCTTGGATCTTGCAATGCTTTTTTCGTAACCTCTGGACCAATGCCTTTAGGATCTCCTGTGGTAATCAATACGGTGGGTTTCATATAAATACTGAATTCTGCTATTTTATAGAAATGTATGCTTTCTTTTTTAGTCTTGACAGCCACTCGCTTACCATTACTTTAAACTTATCTTGAAAAAGCATAGTTTGGATATCTTTCTGCGATTCTTCAAGGCTTGCCTGTCTTCCATATTTTATATCCACTACCTTAAAGATATGATAGCCTATTTCGCTTTTCACAGGTTCTGAAAATTCCCCAGAATTTAATTTAAATATAGCTTCCTCCAAGGTCTCTAGCATCTGACCTTTTTCAATATAGCCCATATCCCCGCCTTTCTCCGCATTAGGGCCTTGAGAATATTGTTTCGCCAGAACATCGAAATCTTCGCCTTCTTTTAGCTTATTATATATATTATTCATCTCTATCTTTGCTAGTTCGAAAGCAGCTTCGTCTTTTGCCTTGATCAAAATATTTTTTACCCTATATTTAGCTTTTTCCATAAATTGGTCTCTATGTTTTTCATAGTAACTGCTTGTTTCGGAAGGCAGAACTGAAATTTTTGACTTTACTTCATAATCTACTAATTTTTTCATCATTATCTGATCTGTGTACCTATCTTTTAAATTAGCAACTGTAATGCCCTGAGTTTCAAGCGTTTTATAAAATTCTTTCTCCAAAGGAAAACCTTTTTTAATATAATCCAGTCTTTCTTCTATCTCTGACTCAGTAACCTTTATACCTAGTTCTTTTGCCCGGCTCTATACAAGCTTGTCCTCTATTATCTGGTTTAATATGTCTTTCTTAGCTTCCTCCATTTTCTGCAACAGCTCATCGCTTTTATACTCTTGGCTATATTGAGCGTACAATACAGACAATAGTTGGTCAATGTCCTGTTGGGTTATAATTTCGTCATTTACAACCGCCACAACTTTATTAATAGTAGCTGCTTGCGCAAAGATACTGAGTACAATAATTGCTGTTGAAATTATTATAACTTTAATTTTTTGAGTTTTTGTTAAGCCCATCTGCTGCCTCTTTCAATATTCTACAGTATAGGTCAAAACCTATCGCAGATATATAGCCATGCTGTTCTTTGCCCAGCAGGTTTCCCGCTCCTCTTATTTCCAGGTCTTCCATCGCTATCTTGAATCCTGAACCAAGGTCTTTGTACCGCTCCAGGGCATCCAGTCTTCTTTCAGACTCCCTACTTAATATATGCCCTTTTGGAACAAGAAAATACGCATACGCCTTGTTTGTAAATCTGCCCACTCTGCCTTTCAGTTGATACAAATCTCCGAGCGGTTAACTATAAGGGTATTGGCATTAGGTATATCAATGCCTGACTCTATTATAACCGTTGATACCAAAACGTCAATACTTCCTTTCATAAAGTCTTTCATTATGCCTTCCAGCTCTTTTGAATGCATCCTGCCGTGTGCCAAAGCTACCTTTGCCTCTGGCGCCAAGCATGATATCCTGGCAGATATTTTTTCAATACTTTCTATCCTATTGTGTATAAAAAACACCTGTCCTTTTCTTTTTTTTTCGAAAAGTATTGCATTTTTTATAAGGTTGTCATCGTATTCTGAAACAATTACTTCTACAGGAAGTCTGTTTTGAGGAGGCGTTTCTATGATAGACATATCTTTCACGCCCATCAGAGACATGTAAAGAGTTCTTGGTATAGGCGTCGCGGTGAGCGTCAAAACATCTACTGTAAGCCTGATCTTTTTAAGCTTCTCCTTGTCTTTTACTCCAAATCTTTGCTCTTCGTCTATTATTACAAGCCCGAGATCTTTGAATTTTATATTCTTTCTGAGTATTGCATGCGTGCCTATTAGTATGTCTACAGATCCGCTTTCTACTTCTTTTAATATGCGGCTTATTTCTCCTTTTGTCCTGAAGCGGCTTACCATCTCCACTGTTATAGGAAAATTTTTCATCCTGTTTTTAAACGTTATAAAATGCTGCTCCGCAAGAAGTGTAGTCGGTACAAGTATAGCCACTTGTTTATTACTCATAACTGCTTTAAAAGCGGCTCTCAGCGCAACTTCTGTTTTGCCGTATCCAACGTCTCCGCACAAAAGCCTGTCCATTGGTCTTGCGGACTCCATATCTTTTTTTACTTCAGCTGTAGACCGTAGCTGGTCAACGGTTTCTTTGAAAGTAAAATTATTTTCAAACTGAGCCTGCCAATCAGTATCTTCTGCAAATTTAAAACCTTCCAACCTGGAACGCATCGCATTTATTTCCAGAAGATCGTATGCCATGGAGCAAATACCTTTTTTAACCCTGTCTTTTACCGACTTCCACATCTTACTGCCAAGTTTGTGAAGTTTCGGCGGCCTGCGCTCAAACGCTACATATTTTTGTATCAGATGTAGTTCTTCTACGGGAACATACAGCTTGTCGGTATCGGCGTATTCTATTACTATATTGTCTTTTTCCTCCTCTGAGCCTGGGTATTTAATTTTCTTAAAACCTCTGAATATGCCTATGCCATGGTCTACGTGGACTAGATAGTCATTTACCTGAATATCTACAAACGAGGCTAGGGGAATTTTTTCGCCAAACCCTGCTGTTTTTTTATTTTTTGGATATACCCCTCTCTTAGGGATGATTATAACCATTGCATGCTCTTCAAAAGTTTCCGAAGAAAACAGGCTGTAGCTTCTTATGGATTCTACGGTGTTGCCTGATAATTCAATCCTGATAGGGCCTTCAAATGTAGGAGGGAAAACATCTATTATCCCACCGCGCATGCTGAAGTCCCCAGTCTCAGAAATCATATCCCGCCTTTCGTAGCCATAGCCTACTAGCTGGTTGGCAAAAGACTTATAATTCAAATTCTCGCCTTTATATATTTTAATTGATTCGAACATGGTGGTTCAATAAAGTTGGCAAAACTTACATTGTCACAATGTAAAGATTACATTTTTTTAAGAGCGGTGACGCCTAGTAATTCAAGGCCGCTTGCTATGATTTTTTTTACTGCTTGAATAAGAACGATTCTTGCCTCGGTAAGAGACTTATCATCTGTAATTATACGATAAGCGTTGTAATAGGAATGAAAAACTCCGGCTAAATCCTGCAGATATGTTAAAAGTATTGAAGGCTCCAGATTAGACCCAGCTGCCTCTATTATCTTAGGATAATGCACCAGAGTTTTTATTAAGTCCATCTCCTGCTGTTTATCCAGAAGCGCCAGATTATCAAGGTTTTGCTTAGCGTTTTCAGAAAATTCTATTATACTAGAAATTCTTGCGTGGGCATATTGTATATAATAAACGGGATTATCCAGAGTCTCGGCTTTTGCAAGCGCCAGATCAAAATCCAAATGGCTTTCCGTCCGTCTCATAATAAAGAAAAATCTTGCCGCATCCCTCCCTACTTCATCCATAACCTCGCGCAATGTTATAAATTCACCTTCTCTCGTAGACATCTTTACAGGTTTTCCATCTCTGTAGAGCGTTACAAGCTGGGCTATAAGTATTGATACCTTCTCTTTATCATAACCAAGAGCCTGGCAAGCTGCTTTTATCCGATTTATATAACCATGATGATCCGGTCCCCAGATATTTATTATTTTCTTATAACCTTTTTCAAATTTTTCCTTATGGTAAGCTATATCAGGAGTAAGATACGTATACGACCCATCACTTTTTCTAATAACTCTATCTTTGTCATCTCCTAGATCTGTTGACCTAAACCAGGTTGCGCCTTCCTGTTCATATAAAAATCCTTTTTCCTTTAAATCAGCTATTGCCTTTTCCACCTTGCCTGATTTGGCAAGTATTTTCTGACTGTACCACACATCAAAGTAAACTCCGAAATCTTCCAAATCTTCAAGAATAGTCTTCATTATTTCTTTGGAGGCATACTCCATGAAAAATTCATCGGATAAAGACGCGAGATTTGTACGAACTTGTTTCGCTACTTCGCTATCCTTTAATTTCTGAGCTATAGTATAGATATAGTTGCCTTTATAACCGTTCTCTGGAAACTCTGATTTTTCCCCTATTATTTCCATAAACCTGGCTTTAAGCGATTTTCCAAGAGCCTGTATCTGTACGCCCTCATCATTTATATAATATTCCTTAGTCACATCATAACCGCAAAACTTTAAAATCCTGGCAAGAGAATCTCCTATAGCTGCCTGCCTTCCATGCGCTACTGTCAAAGGCCCAGTAGGATTCGCGCTTACAAATTCTATCTGAACCTTTTTGCCATTGCCTAGAAAAGAACTTCCAAATTCAACGTCTTCTTTAATAATATCTTTAAGGGTGGCTATAACAGCTTTGTTTGAAATATAAAAATTTATAAACCCTGGTTTTTCAACTTTTATATCCTGGATAGCGTCTGATTTTTCAATATGCTTTATAATGCCTGCTGCTATATCCAAAGGAGCTTTTCTTAGCTCTTTGGATAATCTCATAGCTATATTGCTGGAAAAATCCCCAAACTTCTTCTCTTTCGGAACCTCTAATAAAAAGCCTTCAAAAGCGTTATCCGATATATCAGGAAATGTCTTTTTTACAGCTATTTTTATTGTAGCTATTAGATCTTTTTCTGTCTTGGTCATAAATCAGGCGGGGTTATTAGGTTTTTTAGTTTTATCTTTTTTTCTTATTGAGTATTCTTAAAAAAATTTTCACTATGTAAGGATCAAATTGAGTGCCTGCGCCTTCTGTCAATTCTTGCTTGATTTTCTTAAAAGATAGCGCTTTCCTATAAGGTCTGTCTGAAACCATTGCCTCATATGCGTCTACAATCGAAAGTATCCTTGCCCCAAGAGGAATTTTTTCTTTCTTTAGTTTAGAAGGATATCCTTTACCGTCATATCTTTCGTGATGATACAATATGATAGGAGCGAGATCGTCTAGAAAACCTATTTGCTCTACAATCCCTGAGCCTACCACTGGATGCATGGCCATAATTTTCCATTCGTCATTACTAAGCTTGGATGGCTTCCTTAATATCCCCACGTCTATTCCTATTTTTCCTATATCATGCAATAGCCCTGCGTATTTTAATATCTCTTTTTGTCCATCAGATAGTTTCAGAACCTGCGCAATGCTCATGCAATGTTCCATCACCCTTTCAGAATGCCCGAAAGTCTGGCTATCTTTAGCGTCTATTATATTAGAAAGCGTTCTTATAGTATTCAGATAGCCTGTTTGCGCCTGTTCAAAAAGTCTGGCATTTTCAATAGCTATAGCCGCCTGGCTGGCAAACATGGATAATAGTTTAACATCTTCCTGCGAGTACTGACCTATCTTTGTATTATAGATACTTAGAACCCCTATTATCTTGTCTTTTTGCACAAGCGGCACAGTGACCAAAGACCTGAGACCTTTCTGCATTACATAATTCGGATATTTATAATTTTTATCTTCTCTGAGATCGTTTATAATATAGGGTCTGCTGTTTTTTACAACTCTGCCTGCAATGCTCTCTCCTACCTTGATAGTTCTTTTTATCTTGTTAAATTTTTTATCATTAAAGCCATAGGAAGATCTTAAAAGCAGTTCACAGCCTGATCTATCAAGAAGTCTCAGGGAGCAAGTTGCTGTTTTTTTTTTTATAAGCGCAAGGACTTCGTCAAGGTGAAGGGTAGAAGATATGGACTTGCCCACTTCATAAAGCGCGGAAAATTCTTCTATTTTCTTTTTGAGGTTTTCTTTGAGAGAGTTTTTTTCTTTTTGTGGCATAATTTAATTCTTAGAGCGTCGCCCCACAAACCTTCTAAATTATAGAACTTTCTAATATCTACGTGAAATATATGAGCGACTACCTCATAGGCGTCTACAAGTACCCACAAACCTTCCTGATAGCCTTCTATTCTAGAAACAGATTTATTTTTTTCAGATAGACCAGATTCTATGTTTTCTGCTATTGATTGACACCGCTTTGTTGAAGATGCGCTCGCTATGACAAAAAAATCCGTAATACTGGACACTTTCCTCATGTCCAGTATTACAACATCCTCTGCTAACTTTGCCTTTGCAAGTTCTGCAACAAGCAGCGCTTTTTCTTTAGATCTCACGAATCAGTATGCTGTTACTTATTACCTAAGATACAGAACATATTTGTACCGCAGGTAGGGCATTTACCCTTCATTGCTTTTCTTTTGTTCTTCATTGTAACTTCTTTTGCGTCTTTCATTTCCTTTTTCGCCTTGCACTTTACACAATAACCTTGTGCCATTTGCATCCTCCTTGTTTAATAAATAACTGCTATTCTTATAAACTATATAAATTTAACACAATAAATTAGAATTGTCAAACATTATTGTATTTTACATTATAATATTTGACTAGCTATGTTACGCTTTAGATGAAAAACTATTAGAATAAAAAATTGCTCTAAGGTAAATCAAGACCTATCCAATTCTATCAAGTTTTAGCTGTGCGCACTAATAATAAGGATCAAGCTAGTGTCAACCGCAGTGTAAGTTATTGCAGCGGATTTATCTCGGCTTAGATAAGCAACGATCTGACAAGACTCCATATAGCTTATACTTATATATATAGTTTTTTACTACATCAGGCATTAAATTGCTTATTGGTTTGCCCGATCTTATTTTCTTACGAATATCTCTAGCAGATATATTTTTAGCATTTATTTTGAAAAAGATAAAGTCTTTCTTGAGTTTTCTTATGCTGAAACCAGGCCTTTTGACAACTACAAATTTACACAGTTTCAGAATCTCTTTAAGATTTTTCCATTTGTTAAGCTCTTCCAAAGAATCAGAGCCTGTTATGAAAAATAGGTTGACTTTAGGCCCATATTTTCTTCTCAAATGTCTGAGCGTTTCCACTGAATAAGATCTTCCCCTTCTCTTTATCTCAATATCCGATATCTTGAAAATTTTACTGTTTTTTAGGGCTATTTTAAGCATGGCATAACGGTATTTTGCGGGTGTAACCTTTATACCTTTTTTATGGGGCGGTAGATAGGCTGGAATAAAGATTACCTTAGAAAGCTTTAATTTCTGACAGACTTTTTTTGCAAGATATATGTGCCCATTATGTATTGGGTCAAATGTTCCGCCTAATATGCCAATTTTCATAGTGAATGAATCGCCTTGTTGTGTGCTGCCTCGGATACTTCGCAAATTATTTCAGATAACGTTGGGTGAGCATGGATTACGCTTGCCAGTTTCTCAGACGTAATCCCAAATTGAATGCATGGAGAAATCTCCGCTATAAGCTCTGTTGCATGTAAACCGATTATCTGAGCGCCTAATATTTTGTCGCATACACTATCAACCACTAGCTTTATAAAACCATCTGTTTCGCCAAGTACATGAGATTTTCCTATGCCAGAAAATAAAAATTTTCTTGTTTTTATATCCAAACCTCTGTCTTTAGCAGTTTTTTCATTTAATCCTACGCTTGCTATCTCAGGATGCGTAAAAATGCAGCTTGGGACTACATCATAATTTATATACTGTGCGTTCCCTGCTATGTGTTCTACGGTTACGATACCCTCGCGAGATGCTACATGAGCAAGTAACACGCCTCCTTTTATATCTCCAGCAGCATAAATATTATTAATATTAGTTTTGAAAAATTCATCTATTTTTATCCAACCTTTGTTACATTCTATCCCTACGCGTTCTATGCCAAGATTTTTTGAATTAGGTAAACGGCCTACACAAATAAGCATTTTTTCGTTATCGTTTAATTTGTCAATTTTTGTGTTAGTTAATATTTTTATGCCTCTTTTTTTGAATGTTTGTTCCAATTTTCTAGCTATTTCTTCATCTTCGTTAGGTAAAAGCTGTGGCATTGCCTCAATTATTGTTATTTTCGAGCCGAAAGATCTAAATATGGACGCAAACTCGCATCCTATTACGCCTCCGCCTACTATAGTTAAACTTTTTGGGATAGATTTTAATTCTAACATATCGGAACTGGATAAAATACCATTATGGTCAAAAGGTAAGGACGGAAGCTCAAAAGGAATTGAGCCTGTTGCTATTAAAATATTTTTAGCTTCTATCTCCAGAGAGGCTGTTTTTATAAGCGTGGGACTTTTTATCTCTGCTCTTTCTTTTATTATCTCAAGCTTTCTTGCCTTTAAAAGCATTTCTACCCCCATAGAAAGCTTTTTTACTATAGTTTCCTTTCTTTCGCAGACCTTTAAAAAGTCTATTTCAAAACTTTTTACATTTATCCCAAATTCAGCTGCGCGTTCTATGTTATAAAGCATACTAGCAGAAGCGGAAAGCACTTTTGTAGGTATGCATCCCCAGTTAAGACATACTCCTCCTATCTTGTCTTTCTCGAAAATACAAGTTTTAAGACCAAGTTGAGCCGCTCTAATTCCAGCTACATATCCACATGGCCCAGACCCTATTATAGCTAAATCATATTTATTCATAGCGTTAAAATAATTATAGCCTAATTCATATACCTATTCAATAAATATATTATGGATACGTACCTTCAAAAAAATGCATAAACTTGACAAAAGTGACATTGTTGATTTGTAAAGATTATTAAAGGTATTCTCTTTACATAAACTTGACAAATCTTACAATGTAATATTTGTCAAGTTTATTGGAGGATTTTGGTGATGTTTTCGCGAATTTGATGAGCGGATTTTTGAAACTGAGATTTTTCTTCAGAAGTTAGAGGTATTTCTATAACTTCTTTTATGCCTGAAGAATTTAAAATTACTGGAACTCCAATATAAATGTCTTTTTCGCCGTATTGGCCATTAAGATATGCACTGGCGCAAAGAGTTTTATTTTCATTTTTTATTATAGCTTTTAACATAAAAAATACAGAAGCTGATGGCGCAAAATATGCGCTTCCTGTGCCTAGGTGTTTTACTATCTCTGCCCCGCGATTTCTGGCAAGCTTGGATGTTTCAAAAAACATTTCCGGAGAAATATTTTCTGACCTATTTATAGAGACCATTGTATCTCCGTGACTTCCCATCATCATAACCTTATCCTGTTCAACACCCTGGTTTTTTTCCCATAAAGCATTTATAAATCTAGCTGTATCCAATACGCCTGCCATGCCTATAACCTTTCTTGGGCTAAATCCTGTAGTTTTCATCACAAGATAACTCATCTCATCCAGAGGATTAGTAACTACTATCACTATAGGGGATGGGCAGTATTTTTTAATCTGCATGGCTACTTCTTTTATTATGTCTGTATTTTTTTTAATAAGATCTTCGCGGGACATACCTGGTTTTCTTGCCAGACCTGCTGTAATTACAATTATATCCGAGTCTTGTATATCTGCAAAATTCTCAGTTCCTGTTATGTTAGAAGTAGAATTAAAAACAGGTCTTGCGTCAGAAATATCCAGGGCCTTGCCTTTTGCTATACCAGGGGCCACGTCAACTAATGTTACATCTGCCAGGTTAGCGTCTACAACCCTGGACGCTACCATTGCTCCAACATTTCCAGCGCCGATGATTGCTACTTTCATAACTAATTAAGCGATTAAGTTATTAAGCTATTGAGCGATTAAGTAAAAATACTTAATTGCTGTTTGCTTAATTGCTTAATCGCTCTCCTTTATTATTTAAGCTTTGCAATAATCGCATCTGCCATCTGGCTTGTGCCAACAGCGGTTGGATCATTGCGGTCTTTCTTTAAATCATAAGTAACGTATTTGCCCTCTGCTATTATTTCTTCTGTAGCTTTCTCTAGCCTGTCAGCTGCTGCTTCTTCTTTTAAATAACGCAGCATCAACACCCCTGAAAGTATCATTGCAGTAGGATTAACTTTATTTGTCCCTGCGTATTTAGGCGCGCTGCCATGTACTGCCTCAAATAACGCCATATTGTCACCTATATTAGCGCCAGGAGCAATACCCAACCCGCCGATAAGGCCTGCGCAAAGGTCAGACAAAATATCCCCATACAAATTCGGCAGAACAAGCACATCGTAAAGTTCTGGCTTCTGGACAAGCTGCATGCACATATTATCGACTATCCTATCTTCAAATTCTATCCTACCTTTGTATTGCTCAGCAACTTCTCTGGCGCATCTTAAAAAAAGTCCATCAGTTTCTTTCATGATATTTGCCTTATGAACAGCTGTGACTTTTTTCCTGTTATTTTTTATAGCATAGTCAAAAGCAAATTTGACTATTCTTTTGGATGCGCTTATTGAAATAGGCTTTATGCCTATCGCTGAATCATCTTTTATTGAAATGCCGCTCTGCTCTTCAAGGTATCCTATCATATCTTTTGTTCTTTTAAGGCCTTGGCTGAACTCTATGCCAGCGTATAAATCTTCCGTATTCTCCCTCACTACCACAAGATCTATATTCGTATATCTTGTTTTTACGCCTTTTATTAATTTACATGGTCTTAAGCACGCGTATAAATCAAGGGCTTTTCTGAGTTGGACATTCACTGACCTAAAACCTTTGCCCACAGGAGTTATTATAGGCCCTTTTATAGCAACTTTATTTTTCCTTACAGAATCTAGGACTTGAGCAGGCAAAACTGCGCCGTATTTAGCAATAGCTTCCTCGCCTGCTAGCTGTTCTTCCCATGTTATTTTTACGCCCGTAGCATCAATGCATTTTTGAGCGGCAAGGCTAACTTCCCTGCCAATGCCATCGCCTGGAATAAGAGTAACTTTATGACTCAATTCGCAACTCCCCATATTTTTTGTAGTAATTTACTATGCCACCGGAGGATATAAGATTTTTTTGAAATTTTGTGAATGGTTTTATATGTAGCATGTATTGTTTCTCCGGGCCAATAACAACGCCTTTTTCAATATCTAATTCCACTATGTCATCTTTTTTGATACTGCCTGTATCACACTCTATCAAAGGCAAGCCCAGATTGAACGCATTTCTGTAAAATATTCTTGCAAAGCTTTTGGCAAGTATTGCCTGGCACCCCGCGTACTTAAGAGCCATGGGCGCCTGTTCTCTTGAAGAGCCACATCCAAAATTAGTTCCGGCTGTTACGAAAAATTTATCCTTATCTACTTTTTTATAAAATTCAGGGTCTATATCTTCAAATACATGTTTGGCAAGTTGATTCGGATCTGTTATGGAAAATTTATACCTGCCAGATATTATCAGATCTGTATTGATATCATTGCCAAATTTGTAAGCAATACCTTTCATATAAGCCTCGTTAAATTTTATATTCGAATTTCGGATTTATAAGTTTCTTACCTCATCCGGGTTCTTCATATATGTCTTAAAAACATCCTCTGTTATGAGCCCTTTCTGGTAAAGCATTTTAAGGGATTTATCCATTGTATGCATGCCATACTGGCCACCTGTTTGGATATGAGTAAGAAGCTGCGCTGTTTCGTGTTCACGGATAAGATTTCTTATCGCATTCGTAGCTATCATTACTTCTGTTGCAATAACCCTGCCCGGCCTATCTTTTCTAGGCAATAGCTGCTGAGAGATAATTCCCTGCAAAGTGGTAGAAAGTTGAATCTTTATTTGCTCCTGCTGGTAAGGCGGAAAAACATCGATAATCCTGTCTATGGTCTGAGACGCATCTGAGGTATGCAAGGTTGCCAGCACAAGATGCCCTGTCTCCGCAGCTGTAAGAGCAGTAGCTATTGTCTCGACGTCTCTCATTTCTCCAACTACTATCACATTAGGATCCTGTCTTAATGCGTGAATCAACGCATTTGAAAAAGACCTAGTGTCAGCGTAAATCTCTCTTTGCTTGATTATGCTGCGCTTATTGATATGTACATATTCTATAGGGTCTTCTACTACTATAACTATTGACTGACGCTCTGTATTTATAAGGTCTACCATTGCAGCAAGCGTTGTAGTTTTTCCAACACCTGTAGGACCTGTAATAAGAACCAGGCCTTGATTTTTATGGCAAAGTTCTGCTACAACAGGAGGCAATCCCAGATCTGTAACAGTCCTTATTTTTAATGACACCAACCTAAACGCTGCCTCAACACCGCCTCTCTGCATGTGCACATTCACCCTGAATCTATTCAATCCCGGGACATCCAGAGAAAGGTCCAACTCTAAGTCTTTCTCAAAAATTGCCTTTTGTTTATCATCTAGTATGCTATACACAAGTCGTTTACAATACTCCTTGTCCATTTTTGGAAAATTTAAAGGTATTAGTTTGCCATCTATTCTTACAATAGGCGCTGATTCCGCAGTAATGTGAAGATCTGAGGCGTTTTTTTCAACAGCAGTTTTTAGAATATCTTTTATATCCATGGATTATCCTTTAATGCTATTTTATATACTTCCTTGGATCGGTAATTTTACCTTCCAAGGCAGAAGAAGCTACCGTAGCAGGAGAACCGAGATAAATAAATGCGTCTGGATTGCCCATTCTTCCTTTGAAATTTCTGTTAGCAGTTGAAATACAAGCTTCTCCAGAGGACAGAACCCCGTTGTGAGTTCCTACGCAAGGTCCGCATCCAGGCGCAACCACGCAGGCGCCTGCTTTTACAAATTCTGAAATAACACCTTTTGACATTGCTTGCTGGAAAATATCTTTTGAAGCAGGCGCAATGATCATTTTTACATTGTCATTTATTTTTTTATTTTTCAAAATAGAATAAGCTATTATTAAATCTTCCAATCTTCCATTGGTACAAGTTCCTAAAAATGCCTGATCAATCTTTGTGTTTTTAAGCTTATTTACAGGCACAACATTATCTACAGTATGAGGTTTTGCTATCTGCGGCGTAATTTTGCTAACATCAAACTCCAATACTTCTGCGTAAACTGCGTCTTTATCGTTCTTTACTCTATACCCTATGCTCTTTGCTCTACCTGTCTCGTACCCCCTTTGTGATGCAAAGTGTTCTCTAAGCCATTTATAAGTCTTTTCATCTGGCTCCATAAGTCCTGCCTTAGCGCCCATCTCAATCGCCATATTAGTTATGGTGAAACGACCGTCCATACTTAAATTTTTTATATACTCTCCTGAAAATTCCACTGTTTTATATGTAGCGTAATCAGCGCCAAGTCTACCTATTATATAAAGTATAATGTCTTTGGAATAAACGCCTTTTCCAGCTTTGCCTTTTAGAATTATTTTTATAGTTTCCGGTACCTTAAACCAATTTTTCCCAGTAGCAAGAGCTACTGCAACATCAGTGGATCCCATACCTGTTGAGAAAACACCAAGCGCTCCATAAGTGCATGTATGTGAATCAGCCCCTACCACAATATCCCCAGGCGCAACAAGCCCTGATTCTGGTATAACCTGATGGCATACGCCGCAGCCAATATCGAATATTTTAAGATTATGTTCTCTTGCAAAATTACGCATCTTTTTATGCACTTCTGAAACTCCAATGCTTGGGCTAGGAGAGCTATGGTCTATAACCATGCGAAATTTATCTTTATTAAAAACCTTTTTTGCGCCCAGATTCCTGAATGCATCTATAACAAGCATGCTGGTTCCATCTTGTCCAAAACAGAAATCTATATTTGCGACTACTACATCTCCAGCTTTTGCATCCTTATTACTATGAGAGCTGAATATTTTTTCTACTATTGTTCTTCCCATAATTTTAACCATTCTAGCTTCTAACCACCTCAACCTACGCGGTTACCGCGTAGGTTGAGGTGGTTTAGCAATTTTTATTAAACCACTCTTCTATTCTATCTATACCCTTCTTGATATTTTCCATACTAGTTGCAAAGCTCAATCTTATGTGTTTGTCAGAACCAAAAACCTTGCCAGGCACAACAGCCACCATTGCTTCATTCAACAGCCTGTCGCTGACTTCTATGCTGGATAATCCAGCTTTGTGGATACTGCAGAATATATAAAAAGCTCCTTCAGGTCTCAAGCAGGATAGCCCTTTTATTTTATTTATTCTTTCTACAATATAGTTTCTTCTTTTCTCAAACTCATCTCTCATTTCGTCTATGATAGTTCCGCTGTTTTTAAGCGCTTCTAATGCGGCCATCTGGCTTATAGACGCAGGATTGGAAGTAGAGTGGCTTTGTATGTTTTTAATGGCTGTCACAAGCTCATTATTAGGCGATGCAAGATATCCTATTCTCCATCCGGTCATTGCAAAGCTCTTTGAAACGCCGTTAACCACAATAGTATTTTTAAAGATATCTTCGCCTAAAGCTGCTATAGAAATATGCGAATTGCCGTCAAAAATAATCTTTTCGTAAATCTCGTCGCTAATAATAAGAATTCCTTTCTCAGCAGCTATTTTACCTAATTCTTTTAGTGTTTCTTTTGAGTAAATAGCTCCTGTAGGATTTGATGGGCTATTTATTATAAGGACCTTTGTCTTTTTTGTGATTGCTTTTTTCAGACAAGATGCGGATATCCTGAATCCGGAAGAATCATCAGTTTCAATAAAAACAGGCTTTGCTTCTGCGAGATTTACCATCTCAGGATAACTCAGCCAATAAGGAGAAGGTATAATTACTTCGTCGTCTTTCTCGCAGACTGCCTGGATTATATTGTAAAGTGAGTGCTTTGCCCCACAAGACACAACTATTTGGGAAGGATTATATGCAAGGCCATTATCTTTATGAAATTTGTCACAGATTGCTTTTTTAAGCTCATCCGTTCCTGATTCTGCGGTATATTTTGTAAAACCCTGCTGAATAGCTTTTATTGCGGCTAACTTTATGTGATTCGGCGTGTCGAAATCAGGTTCACCTGAGCCAAAGCCTACAATATCCAGGCCTTCCTGCTTCATTTTCTTGGCTTTGGCTGTAATCGCAAGGGTTAAAGAAGGAGATACGCTTTTTGCGCGAGAAGAAAGTTTCATCTTGTATATTATCTATTTTGTGCGAAGCGAATATTAAAAAGCTTCGCGCTACTCTTAATCGCCTTTGCGTCCGAAAAATTTCTTAAAGAATCCAGGTCTTCCTATTGGTTTCTCATGCTTCTTAGGTTGCGGCGTTTCTCTTTTGTGTTCTTCTTTCTTTGGCTCAGACGAAATAATCTTCCCTTCTTTTTCAACGATAGCGTCTGTTTCCTGGACAACTGATTTTTTTTCCTTCTTATCCGCTTTCTTTTTAGGCTCAAGAGGCTTTGGTTTTTCAACAAATTCAAGTATAGCCATCTGTGCATTATCTCCATGCCTGTTTTTAGTCAGCATAACTCTTGTATATCCACCCAATCTACCCTTAAATAACGGAGCAATTTCATTAAATAGCAAGGCTACTAGTTTTCTATCACCTAGAATAGCATATGCGCTGCGCTGGTTAGTCACTGTTTTTTCTTTTCCAAGAGTTATAAGGTTGTCCGCCAAACGCGAAGTAGCTTTTGCCTTTGTCTTTGTTGTGCAGATGCTCTTGTTGATAATAAGAGCTGAAACCAAACTCTTAAGAGTCGCTTTATAATGACTCCTTTGTCTTCCGAACTTTACGCTTTGTCTATGATGTCGCATTTATGTCCTTATTTTCCTTTCTCCTTTGGTATTTCCATACCTAAAGAAAGACCCATGCCTTTAATTATCTCAGCTATCTCCTGGAGCGATTTTTTGCCAAAATTTCTATATTGAAGCATCTCCTGTTCTGATTTTGTGACAAGCTCTCCTATGGTTTTTATGTGCGCCTCTCTGAGGCAATTACCGCTTCTTACGGAAAGCTCAAGCTCTGAAACTGGAAGCTTTAATTTTTCCATTAGTTCCCTGTTTTCCTGATTACCCTCTTCCTGTATTTCATCTTCCACAATTATCTGTCCGAATTTTAAAAATACCTCTAGATGCTTATTTAATATATGAGACGCATACAGAATGGTGTCTTTCGGTTCCATACTACCGTTTGTCCATATCTCCAATATCAATTTGTCGTAATCAGTAATCTGTCCTACTCTAGTATTTTCTACATGATAACTCACCCTTCGTACAGGGGCAAATATGGAATCTACAGGTATCACGCCTATTGCCTGACCTTCTTTTTTATTTCTTTCCGAAGGAACAAACCCTCTACCTCTGCCTATTTCGAGCTCCATATTAAAGTTTGTATCCTTTGTAAGAGTTGCTATATGTAGCTCTGGATTTATTACCTCTATTGTTTCGTCAGTTATTATATTCTTTGCGGTAATCTCGCCTTTTTTAGATGCTTTTAAACGCAGTATCTTTGGAGTACGGGATTCTGATTTAAGAAACAGCTGTTTTATATTTAAAATAATCTGTGGTACATCTTCCAATACGCCAGGTATCGTAGAAAATTCGTGCAATACGCCGTCTATCTTTACAGAGGTAACCGCAGTTCCTTCAATAGAAGATATAAGAATGCGCCTCAGGGAATTACCTATTGTAGATCCAAAACCTCTTTCGAACGGCTCTGCGATAAATTTTCCATACATCTTAGAGTAACTAGCTTCATCACATTCTAATTTTTTAGGCATCTCAAATGTCTTCCAGCTTATTCCCATTTATTACCCCCTTAATGAGCCCGCCATTGTTTATGTGGCGGGCTAATCAACTCCGAGCGGCCCTGTTTTTACGCTATGCCGCGAGGAGTCAAATTTTATATAACAATTCCTCGCCGCATATTATCCAGAATTATGGCGGCTCGGGATAAGTTCGGACACATGAGTTATAGAGGCTTTCAGTCTCCGTAACTTACGTCCTCACTTAGAATACAATTCTACAATTAGCTGCTCTTTTATATCAGCTGCTATGTCGCTTCTTTCAGGAAGCCTTGAAATCTTTACTCTAAGGCCAAATTTATCCACATAGATCCAACTCGGATAAGTTATGTCTTTTAATTTCTCAACAGATTCTTTCACTCTTTTTACAGTTATTTCTTTTGGCTTTACAACTATAATATCTCCTGTTTTCACGGAAAAAGAAGGGATGTCTACTTTTTTGTTATTCACAAGCACGTGGCCATGCATGACCATCTGCCTAGCCCCAGGCCTTGAGGACGCAAAAGAAGCCCTGTATACAACATTATCTAACCTTCTCTCTAAAAGCTCCAGTTTGAACGGCTAGCTGACTGAAAATATTTTCTAAACTGACGCTCCAATATACCATATATCTTTTTCACTTTTTGTTTTTCTCTTAACTGAGTACCGTAGTTTGAAAGTTTGATCCTTTGGCTCTTGCCATGCTGTCCGGGCGCATAACCTCTCTTATCAAAACCGCATTTATCAGTATAACACCTCTGGCCTTTTAAAAAAAGTTTAATACTCACTCTTCTGCATACCCTGCACGATGATGCCGTATATCTTGCCATGCGTTCTCCTTCTAAAACATCAATGTTAGTTTTAAGTTTTAAGTTTTAAGTTTAAGGTATTTTGCTTTAAACCTTAAACTTCAAACTATACTCTATACGCGTCTCTTCTTTGGTGGCCTGCAGCCATTATGCGGAATAGGCGTTACGTCCTTTATTGCGCTTATACGCAACCCAGCTGCTTGTATAGCCCTTATTGCAGCTTCTCTGCCTGAACCAGGACCTTTTACAAAAACCTCTACATCTTTTAGCCCATGCTCAATAGCTTTTTTTGCAGCGTCACTAGCAGTGACTTGCGCTGCAAAAGGCGTTGATTTTTTAGAGCCTGTAAAACCTACAGACCCGCAGCTGGCCCAAACTATCGCGTTACCTTGTCTATCAGTTATAGTGACTATTGTATTATTAAAAGTTGCCAGGACATGCACTATTCCGCTGGTAATATTTTTAACAACTTTTTTCTTTGCTACCTTGGGTTTTTCTGTCATAAAACTCCTCTAACTTGTTATACTATTTTTCAGGTGCTGCTGTAGCCTTAGTGGCTTTTCTTGTTACGCCCACTGTTTTTCGCGGGCCTTTTCTTGTTCTTGCGTTTGTCTTAGTCCTCTGTCCTCTTACAGGCAAAGACCTTCTGTGTCTGTAGCCTCTATAAGAACCAATATCTATAAGTCTTTTTATATTTTGAGAGATCTCTCTTCTTAAGTCTCCCTCAACTTTAAATTCCTTTTGAATAATAGCAGCTACTCTGGAAACCTCATCCTCCTTCATATCTTTCGCCCTTGTATCAGGATTTACGCCTGCTTGTTTCAATATCTTGATTGAAAGAGGTCTTCCTATGCCGTAAATATAAGTTAAAGCTACTTCTATCCTTTTTTCCTTGGGTAAATCTATACCTGCAATCCTCGCCATAACTCTCCTTACTTACTTTGTTTTTGGCAGACTAAAGTCTGCCTATTCTCGGCCTTTGCCTTTATCCCTGTCTTTGTTTATGCTTTGGGTTTGAACAAATTATCCTCACAACGCCTTTGCGTCTTATTATTTTGCATTTATCACAAATAACTTTTACTGAAGCCTTTACTTTCATCACACACCTCTTATCTTTGATAACTTTAAACTATTTGGCTCTATAGGTGATTCTTCCTCTGGTCAGGTCATAAGGCGAAAGTTCCATTTTTACCTTATCTCCAGGTAGTATCTTTATAAAGTTCATCCTCATTTTTCCTGATACATGCGCAAGTTCTTTTTGGCCATTATCTAACTCAACTCTGAACATTGCATTTGGCAATGATTCTACTACAGTACCCTCGACTTCTATCGCTTCTTCTTTAGCCATATTTTTAGTTATAAGTTTTAAGTTGTAAGTTATGCGCTTATGTTTTTAGCTTATGACTTAAAGCTCACCTCTTTATTATG
>JAPLMC010000099.1:12463-39991 GCA_026387215.1 Candidatus Omnitrophota bacterium | reverse complement strand
TTGAATGCAAATTATTTTCTAAAAGATGCACCCCTCTAAATCCGCAGGGCGCTTGCATGGTTTCTAGCGAAGGCGCGTGCGCTGCATATTACAAGTACAGCCCAGGTAAAAAATGAAAACTATAACTCTTTCGCATGGAAGTGGCGGGAAAATGATGCAGGATCTTATAAAAGATTTATTTTTAAAAAATCTGGGCAATCCCTTTTTGAATGAATTGGGCGATGCTGCGTTTCTAAATTGCAGAACGAAGAAGTTGACTTATACCACTGATTCTTTTGTTGTTAAGCCTTTATTTTTTCCAGGAGGCGATATAGGAAAGCTTTCAGTATGCGGCACAGTAAATGATTTGGCTGTTTCAGGAGCAATGCCAAGGTATTTATCTTGCGGAATAATAGTAGAAGATGGGTTTAGTTACGCTATATTAGAAAAAATAACAATTTCCATCAGAGATACATGTAAGTTTGCGGGCGTAAATATAGTGGCAGGAGATTTTAAGGTTGTTGAAAAAGGGGCTATTGATGGAATGTTTATAAATACGTCTGGAATAGGAGAAGTGTTAAATAATTCAGAGATAGCTATTCCAAGGATAAGGCCAGGCGATAAGATTATAATAAGTGGAACAATAGGGGACCATGCTGCTTCGATACTCCTTGCCAGGGAGGATTTAAAATTCAAAACCAGGATTAAAAGCGATTGCAGTCCTCTTAATAAATTGGTATCTTCTATAATATGCAGGGACATAAAATTTATGAGGGATCCTACTAGGGGAGGCCTGGCTACTACATTGAACGAAATCAGCCTTGCCTCAGGATATAATATTGCTATAGAAGAATCTAGCATTCCTATAAATAAATCAGTAAGAGTTCTGTGCGAGATACTGGGTTTTGATCCGTTATATATGGCCAATGAAGGTAAGCTGATTGCAATAGTTTCTAAAGATGTTGCAGCAAATGTATTGGCAAAAATGAAAAAACATGCTTTAGGCAGAGACGCTAGGATTATAGGCGAGGTTAAGAAAGAAAAAGATAAAAAAGTTTATCTAAAAACTCAGTCAGGCGGTTTAAGGATTCTGGACATGATCACAGGAGAACAGCTTCCAAGGATTTGTTGAAAATATGGCAAAGAGCAAAGATTATCAAAGAAGATTTTACAGGGAATTAGCAAAAGACAGCGATCTCTTTGGGCAAGAGGTTATTGTAAAGGAGACGGATCTCTTTATTTTTGCAGAAAAAGATATTAGACCTATCGCGGAAAAGATTATAAAAAAATACAGAGCTCAAATAGAGAATTATATAAAAAAAAGGCATGAATTTATGACAAGCCTTGAGCCAATCAAACATGATCTTTTAGCCTCAGATATTATAAAAGAGATGATTTGGACAACCGAGCTTGCAGGCGTTGGTCCAATGGCAAGCGTTGCAGGAGCTCTAAACGATTTTATAGGAAATGAACTTTTAGCGCATAGTAGGCAAGTTATAATAGAAAATGGCGGGGATGTATTTATAAAATCGGATAAAATTCGTACAGTTGCGATTTATGCAGGCGATTCGCCTCTCTCTAATAAGATTTTTATAAAAATAAAACCAGAAGATACGCCTATAGGAATTTGCACATCTTCCAGTACTGTGGGTCATTCTTTAAGCTTTGGAAAAGCAGATGCTTGTGTTATAATAGCTCAACCTGTTGCATTGGCAGATGCAGTCGCAACTGCATCATGTAACAGGATTAAGGAAAAGAAAGATATTGTGCCTAGCTTGGAATTTGCTTTGTCTATAAAAGGGGTCAAGGGCGCAGTAGCAATACTTGGAAAAGATTTAGGGAGTATAGGAGATATTGAATTGGCTTAAATAAATTTAATGTCCCTCGTTCTCCACCTTTGGTGGCGAAACTCGGGATCAAAATTTACTTCGTAAATTTTGGGAGGCTAAAATGGGTTCTAAAAGAATTGTTTTAAAATTTCCTCATAAGCTGGTAGACCAGCCAATAGTGTACAAATTGGTAAAGGATTTTGATCTGGAGTTCAATATATTAAAAGCGTATGTCACTCCAAGGGAAGAAGGCCTTATGGTTCTTGAGCTTAAAGGAGAAGATGCTAGCCTTGATAATGCATTGAAGTATATAAAATCTATTGGAGTGAGCGTTCAGCCTCTTTCAAAAGATATTAAAAGAAATGATTTGAAATGTACTCACTGTGGCGCTTGCGTACCGATTTGTCCTACGGGCGCTCTTGTCACAGATTCATTAACGCGCAAAGTTCTTTTTTATGACACAAAGTGTATTGCCTGCGAGCTTTGCATAAAAGCCTGTCCGCCAAGAGCGATGGAATTACATTTTTAAAAAGATCTTTTGCCTCAGGATCAATTAAAATAGGCTAAGGGCATATTTTAATTGACATAAAGTTTGATTTGTGTATTATAAAAGATATTTATTTTAAATCTTACCCTCGGTACTCGAAAGGACAATTTTGGATCTGTATTTCATAAATAAGCCAAATCTTGACAGGTTGGTAAAGAGTTTGTCTAAAACATATAAGATCTTTGCGCCTGTAAAAGCAGATAATAAAAAGTTCTACGGAGAAATAGGAGAAAATGGTCTTGGCGACTCTGTTATAGGAGAGATAAGGGCTGTAGAGCCTATAAAGAGTTTTTATTTCCCTGCCAGGACGAAGATAGCGGAATATTTTTCTACAAAAGGTTCAGATAAAAAAGAAAAACCTATAGCCATTATAGGCGCGAAATCCTGTGACCTTGCGTCTTTCAAGGTGATGGACTATGTCTATGCTCAAGAGCCGTTCTGCGACCCTTTCTATATATCCAAAAGAGAAGAAGGCCTTATAATATCCAGCGATTGCACATGTTACGGAGAAACGTGTTTCTGTGTAGCAATAGGCATTATGCCGTATCCAACTGAAAATTTTGATATAAATCTTTCAGAGCTCGATGGCGGTTATGTGGCAGAGTCTGGATCTCTTAAGGGAGAAAAGATTATAAAGGAATATTTTAAATTATTCCAGGTTACAGAGCTGCATATTGAAAAAAAGGATTCTAATAGAAAAAAACTAAAAGATGATTTATTAGAGCATGTAAAGAAAAGCAATCTTCCTCCCAAAGATTCTGTGCAAGCTGCATTTAAAAGTAAGTTTGATTCAAATTTATGGGAAGAAGTTGCCAAGACTTGCGTTGAATGCGGCGCCTGTAATATGATATGCCCTGCTTGCCACTGTTTTATTTTAATGGATCAGAAGAATGAAAATAGTTTTGAAAGATTAAAAATGTGGGATTCCTGCCTATTAATGTCTTTTGCAAGGGTTGCAGGAGGAGCAAACCCCAGGAAACTTCTGGCACAGCGTATGAGAAATCGCTTTGATAAAAAGTTTAATTTTTTCCCTGATACGATAGGGAGATTTGGTTGCACAGGTTGTGGAAGATGCACAGAGGCGTGCCCCGGCAAAATAGATATACGAGAAGTACTTTCTAAACTCCAATAAACTTGACACTCTGACAATGACGGTTTTGTAAAGTTTTTTGGATGGAGTGATGTATAAATGATGATAGATAATCCGTATCTACCTGTAAAAACAGAAGTTTTGGATGTAATAGAAGAAAGCTCTACTATAAAAACTTTCAGACTTAAGCCAGAAAGTTTTTTGCATTTTAAGGCAGGGCAATTTGTTGAAATGAGCATTCCAGGCAAAGGGGAAGCGCCTTTTACACCATCATCTTCGCCGTATGAAAAAGATAAATTAGAGATTACTATAATGAAGGCAGGTAGAATTACCTCAATGATCCATAGTCTAAAGAAGGGTGATGTTGTGGGTCTCAGAGGGCCTTATGGAAAAGAGTATCCTCTTTCTGAATTCGAAGGAAAGGAAATTTTGCTTGTAGGTGGAGGGGTAGGGCTTGCCCCGCTACGAGCATTATTTTTGGCGTTAGTGCATGATATAGAAAAGTATAAAAACGTTTTATTCTGCTGCGGTTCCAGGACTCCGGCAGATATAATCTACAAAGATTGCGTTTTAGATAAATGGCAGAATCTGGATAAAAAAAGAATTAAACTCAGGATAACAGTAGACAGAAAAGACGATAGCTGGAAAGGAAACGTAGGACTTGTGACAACAACCATTGATATGTTAGATATAAACCTTAAAAACAGCGTTTCAATAGTATGCGGACCACCAATAATGATGAAGTTCGCAACGTTTAAGCTTTTGGAAGTAGGGTATAGGCCTGATCAGATTTATCTATCAATGGAAAAAAACATGAGCTGTGGCGTAGGGAAATGCGGGCATTGCAGGTTGGGTAGCTTTTACGCTTGTAAAGACGGCCCGGTGTTCAGATACGATAAGATAAGCCATATCCATGAGATATGGGACTGAGCGTAAACTTTACAAAACCGTCATTGTAAGAGTGTCAAGTTTATGGGGAATGGGGCAATGAAAAGGCTGTTTATTGATTTAGAAAAATTAAATAATTACGGGGAAGTAAATGCGAAGTGCAGTTATTATTATCATCCTAAGAATTCAGGCATAACGCGGTTGCGGGAAATTGGGCAGTTTTTATATATCTGCAGGCATTGCCTAGAGGCGCCTTGTGTAAACGCTTGTCCTAAAGAAGCTATTACAAGACAGGATGACGGCATAATAAAGCGGTATACCATGAGGTGTGTTTCCTGCAAATCCTGTAGCCTGGCGTGTCCGTTTGGCACAATACCTATCGATACAATACCTTACATAATATCTCAGTGCGATGCATGTGTTGACAGAAGCGAGAAAGAAGAGCCTGTTTGCGTAAAAACATGCTCAGTCCCTGATGCAGTGAAGTTCATAGAAATAGAAGAATCTGAAAAAGACGATATATATTTGATAGGCAAGCATATAGCAGTTCATGCTATGCCTTGGAAAAAGTATCATCCATAATAAAGCTATAAGCCGTAAGTTTATAGCTTACAGCTTAAAGCTGAAAAGATATGTTAAAATATTTATTTAATTTTGTTATATTCCCAGGTTTTTTATTTACAGCGTGTTTTGGCCTTATGGCATGTTGGATAGACCGTAAAGTTACTAGCCGTATTCAATGGAGAGTTGGGCCGCCATGGTATCAGCCTTTCATGGACCTTGTAAAGCTTAGCATAAAAGAGATTATAGTTCCAAGGACAGCTTCAAAAGAATTATTTTTTCTTTCGCCTATGCTAGGATTGAGCGCTGCTACACTCGTGTCCATGCTTGTATGGCTTGTAAATATAGACCCTGGTTCAAAAGGTTTTTCTGGAGATATTATAGTAATTGTATATCTTTTGACAATACCTGCGATAGCTGTTATATTGGGCGCTTCAGCTAGCGGGAATCCCCTAGCGTCACTTGGAGCGTCAAGAGAGATAAAAATGGTAATGGCATATGAATTACCTTTTATTATTTCTTTGATAGTCCCTATTATTAAAAGTCATGGGCTTTTGAGATTAAATGAGATTATAAATTATCAAGTGGCAAATGGCCCATTTATAACAAGTCTTTCAGGCATTATTGCGTTTATTGTTATGATATTCTGCATACAGGCAAAGCTTGGCCTTGTGCCATTTGATGCAAGCGAGGCAGAAACAGAAATAATGGGAGGCACGTTTATAGAATATTCAGGTATGCTTTTGGCAATTTTTAAGCTTACAAAGACAATGTTAATGGTAGTTTTGCCATTATTTTTAATAACGCTATTTTGGCAGGGATTTAGTTTTTTAAGTCTGTGGAAGTATGTAATAATTTTAGTTATAATAATTTTAATAAGAAACACAAATCCGCGTGTGAGGATTGACCAGGCAGTAAGATTTTTTTGGGGCAAGATGACGCTATTGGCAGTGCTGGCAGTATTGTTGGCTGTAAAGGGGCTTTAACCAACTCAACCGCATAGGACGCTTACGGCGACCTACGCGGTTTCTTCAATTTTTATGAATTTTAAATTAAAAGCGCTTACAAAATCTATTTGGGTATATCATATGTCAACAGGCAGCTGCAATAACTGCGATATAGAAATTATTGATATGCTGACTCCGAGATTTGATGCGGAAAGATTCGGTATCACTCTAGTAGGCAGCGTAAGGCATGCGGACGCAATACCTGTAACAGGGTCTTTGAATTTAAAAGCAGTCCCGCGCATAAAGCAGGTTTATGAGCAGGCTGCAAAGCCATGCGTGGTTATTGCAATAGGCACATGTTCCTGTGGCCAGGGAATATTTAAAAATGGGCCGAATTGTCCGAATCCAGTAGATTCACTTTTGCCTGTGGATATTTATATCCCAGGCTGTCCTCCAAAGCCAGAGGCAATGATAGCGGGTATTATGAAGTTAATTGAAAAACTTAAAGGAAACATAACCATTCCAACCGCGTAGGAGGTCCGCCTACGGCGAGACCACCTACGCGGTTTATGCGATATGAAAAGAGAAACAATAATACAAAATATAAAGATTCGCTCAGGGGGAGACCTGTTGGATTTTCAGGATAAGTCCAAAAACAGGATTTATTTTACAATCAATAAAACTATATTGCTGCAGATAGCTAAATATCTTTTTAATGACGCGAAGGCTAGATTTTCCACTGCGTCCGGAGTTGATACGAGAAAGACAATTGAAATACTGTATCATTTTGCAGTGGATGATATAGGGCTTTTTATATCGCTCAGGGTGATATTGGAAAAACCAAGTCTTGAGATAGAGTCACTTTTGCCTTTATTTAAATGTGCAGAGTGGATAGAAATGGAAATGCACGAAATGCTAGGAGTAAATTTCAAAGGTCATGAAAATCCAAAGCATTTGCTTTTAAAAGATGACTGGCCAAAAGAAAATTATCCACTGAGAAGGGACACGTAACTAACAACTTTACAAATTGACGTTGTTAGTTCGTAAAGTTGTTTAAGGATTAAATATGTCACGTAAGATAATACCCATAGGGCCGTATCATCCATTACAGGAAGAGCCAGAGTTTTTTAAACTGCATGTTGATGGCGAGACTGTTGTAGATATAGATATTGAGCTTGGGTATAACCATAGGCTTGTTGAAAAAATATCAGAGTCAAAGAATTTCGACCAGGTAGCATTTATGGTTGAGAGGATATGCGGTATATGTTCTACTTCTCATCCATTTGCGTATGTGAATGCGATAGATGATCTTTTGGGGGTTAAGCCTCCAGAAAGAGCGCTTTATATAAGAACTGCAATAGGAGAATTAGAGAGGATACATAGTCATTTATTGTGGCTTGGCTTAGCAGGCCATTTTTTGGGATACAATACAGTGTGGATGTGGGCTTGGAGATATAGGGAGCCTGTGCTAGATATATTTGAAAGAATTACTGGTAACAGGCAGAACTATGGAATGATGAAGCCTGGCGGAGCAAGAAGAGACATATTTGAAGAAGATTTTCCATGGATAAAAAAGACATTAAAAGAGCTGATCCCGAAATTAGATATGTTTAAGGGCGCTATAATGGATGATCCTGTTATAAGGATGAGGACAGAAGGTGTAGGGGTATTAACAAAAGAAGACGCGAGAGATTATGGTTTAGTAGGACCTACAGCAAGGGCGTCAGGCGTAAATATAGATATAAGAAGAGATGATCCTTATGCTGCATATGATAAAGTAGAGTGGCAGGTATGTACGCATGAAGGCGGCGATGTATTTAGCAAGGCTGTTGTAAGAATACTGGAGTTATATCAATCTATAAATATAGTAATTCAGTGCCTTGATAAAATGCCAAAAGGTCCGATAGATTCAGGCATAAAAGATATACCTCCTGGAGAGGGCATTGGAAGGCATGAGGCACCCAGAGGAGAAGTAGTGCATTATATAATGGCAGATGGCGGGAATAGCCCTGCGAGGCATAAAATAAGGGCGCCAAGTTTTATGAATGTCGCCTCCAATAAAAAGGCTGTAATAGGAGAGACGATCTCAGATGCTACTATAATACTTGCGGCAGTTGATCCGTGCTATTGCTGCACAGAGAGAATGGCAGTGGTGGATTATAAGACAGGCAAAAAAATGATGGATGGCCAGGATTTAATAAGGCTTTCGCAGGAAAAAACAGAGAAAATTAAAAATAAACTCGGCAGATAAAGAAAGTCTACCTGACAGGTGATCCAATTTGGCTCACCTGTCAGGTAGACGGGGTTAAAGTATGAAAATATTATTAGAGCCAATATTAGTTTCAATAGTCGCAGGACTGTTTATTTTTGCCATACCTAATAAATTCAGGAAGTTGGCAGAGATTTTCAGTTTATTTACAGCTTTGTATCTATTTGTAGCTGGAATTAAAATATTTTTTGCTTCTCCTCTTAACGCAGGTTACTTATATGTAGATAACTTATCCAGGTTTATAGTGCCGGGTATAGGATTTTTTGGTTTTCTGATAACGTTATATTCTCTTAAATCAATGTCTGGCTATAAATCAGTATCTTCTTATTATGCGTACATAATATGGACGATAGGCGTATCTATTTTGGCAGCAGTCTCAAATAATATTATAATATTTTTAGTATCTTGGGGGTTTCTGGGATTTCTTTTGTATGCTCTTATTAATATGAAAGGACCAGAGGCTAATGCTATAAGCAAAAAGACTTTTATTATCATAGCTGGTTCAGATGCATTTATGATCATTGGTTTTAGTATGTTGTGGATGATAACAGGCTATTTAAATTTAACAGATATAAAAATACCTATAGATAGCAATTTATCATTCTGGTCGTTTTTCTTGATAGCTATTGGCGCGTTTGCAAAAGCAGGCGTTATGCCTTTTCACACTTGGATTCCTGAAACAGCAAGCCAGGCACCTGTCAGCGTAACTGCATTTTTGCCGGCAAGCCTTGACAAACTCCTGGGTATTTATTTACTGATGAGGCTGGTGCTCAATATTTTTGTATTGAATACTTTTTCATATTCTATTCTCATGGTAATAGGCTCTATTACTATAATAGCAGCAGTAATGATGGCGCTTATCCAACATGATTTTAAAAAATTACTTGGTTATCATGCAGTGAGTCAAGTAGGTTATATGGTGCTTGGAATAGGTACGGGCAATCCTATAGGTATCGCAGGTGGGCTTTTTCATATGCTTAATCATGCAATATATAAATGTTGCTTGTTTTTATCTGGTGGGAATGTGGAATACAAGACAAAGACAGCTGAATTGGATAATCTTGGTGGGCTTAGTAAAATAATGCCGCTTACATTTTTTACAACAGTTGTTGCAGCTTGCGCAATATCAGGAATCCCTCCTTTTAATGGATTTTTTTCAAAATGGATGATCTATCAGGGCCTGGTAGAGAATGGAAAATCAGGCGGGATATTGTGGGTATTTTGCCTTGCAGCAGCGATGTTCGGAAGTGGGTTAACTTTGGCGTCGTTTATAAAACTGATTCATGCTATATTCTTAGGCCAAGAAGCAGGTCACAGGTCATCCCTCGCGCCAGAATGTAAAATTAGATGCGCTCGGGACAGGCAAGTCATAGGTAACAGGTCGCGTGACGAGGTTTCGTGGCAAATGTGGGTGCCGGTTATTACTCTAGCAATTCTATGCATAGTATTTGGAGTATTCGCATACCAGATACCTTTGAAGTTTTTTATAGGTCCTGTTTTAGGCGCTGGTTTTGAATTTATAGGGAAATGGCAGTCATTAAAAGCAACTTTATTTTTGTTTGCAGGGCTAGTAATAGGGCTCATTATATATCTCCTGGGGAATTTTAAATCAGTTAGAGTGAGCGATTCTTATATAGGAGGAGAGCCTCTTGAAAAAGATATGAGGCTTTCCGGAACAGAATTTTATAACACTGTAAAGGAATATGGAGTTCTGGGATTTATTTATAAAAAAGCAGAAGCTGGATTTTTTGATCTATACGAGCAGGTTAAGAAAATGGTTCTTGGGCTTGGAGGTTTTTTTCAATATCTCCATAACGGGATTTTGCCTACATATCTTGTGTGGACGCTTTTAGGCATGATGGGATTATTTTTATTCTTTATGAGGTAATATGGAGCTTTATATACTTCTAATATTCATGATTTTTGCGGCGTTTGTGGCTATAGAAATGAAAGATCTTTTTTCTAGCGTTATTGCTATGGGCGCAGTAGGATTTGCGCTTTGTCTTGCGTTTCTGATAGTAAAGGCTCCTGACCTTGCTATCACCCAACTGGTTGTTGAGATATTGTGCCTGATTATTCTGATCAGGGCTACTATGAATAAAGACTTGCCGCTTGTGATAGAAGGCAGGTGGGTTTTTAATACTATGGCTACGCTTATATTTGCAGGTGTATTTCTTTTTTTTAGTTATTGGGCTCTAAAAGAACTGCCTAATTTTGGAGAACCTTTAATGACTGTGGTAAGGAAATATATGGAAGAAGGTGCTGACAAAACAGGCTCAGTTAATCTGGTCACTGGAGTAGTGCTAGATTTCAGGGCATATGACACATTAGGAGAGGCAGCTGCATTATTTGCAGCTGTTATAGGCATAGTAACTGTTTTAAGAAAGACCGGGAGCAAGTCCCATGATAAATAATTCTAAATCAGGCATGTCGTTAATAGTGAGGACAGTTACAGGACTAGTGGTTTGCTTTATCATGCTTTTTGGAATATATATTATCCTGCATGGCCATCTTTCTCCTGGCGGAGGTTTTGCTGGAGGCGTTATGGTGGCATTGTCTTTTGTGCTTTTAGTATTGGTGTTTGGCAAGGACGCGAATGCGACAAGAATTTCCAAAAATCTGGCGTCTAATCTTGATAGCATAGGAGCGCTAATGTTTTTGGGCATAGCTCTTTTGGGTTTTGCGCAAGGTGCATTTTTCCGCAATATACTAGGGAAGGGCAGTCATTTTGATCTGTTCAGCGCAGGCACAATCCCATTGAGTAATATAGCCATAGGACTTAAGGTAGCAGTAGGACTTTTTGCAATATTTCTAGCTCTGGTAATATTGGAAAAATTTAAGGAAGGACAATAATTAAATGGGGCTTTATTTCTTATGTATCATATTATTCTGCGTAGGGCTTTACGGTGTATTGCGTAAGCGTAATATAGTAAAGATAATAATAGGACTTGTAATAATGAATTATTCTATAAGCTTATTTTTTGTGCTGCTGGGTTATAAATTTCATGGTAGAGCGCCTATAGAATCGCAGAATCAAACCATAGCCAATATGGTTGATCCTCTGCCGCAGGCACTGGTTCTTACTTCTATAGTTATTTCCCTGGCTGTTATGGCTTTATTGATTGCTATTGCAATAAGGATTTATGAAAGATATGGAACTTTTGATATAACAAAGATAAAGAGATTAAGGGGTTAAATGGCAGGCATAAATATAATACCTTTATTTGTTGTCATACCGCTTGGGGCAGCGTTTCTGATATCGCTTTTTGGAAAATTTATCAGACGCTTTGCTGATATTGCGGCTGTTGTGACTAGTCTAAGTCTTCTGGTGTGCTCTTTTCGCGTCATGATGTTCTTGCAAAATACCCCAGGCAAATTATTGATATATAAAATAGGGGGATGGCAGCCGCCTTTTGGAATATGCCTTGTCATAGACGGTCTGAGCATGTTTATACTTTTTATTATAAGTCTTATAGGGTTTTTCGTAACGGTTTATTCTCTAGCGTATATGGAAAAATATACGGATAAATCAAAATTTTTTACGCTTTTTTCCCTAATGATATGTGGGATGAACGGAGCAGCTATAACAGGAGACTTGTTTAACCTTTTTGTGTTTCTGGAGATAGCGTCTATTGCAAGTTATGCGCTTGTAGCTTTCGGCACAGGCCATGAAGAGTTAGAGGCGTCTTTCAAATACGCTATTATGGGTTCTGTAGCGTCTTGTTTTATTTTTATGGCCATAGCTTTTCTATACGGCTTTACATCCACGTTGAATATGGCTGATATGGCAAGAACCCTTAGCTATAAACAGGGTAATTCATTTGTGCCTTTTGTAGGGGTTTTATTTTTAATGGGGTTTGGTTTAAAGTCAGCTCTGATACCTTTTCACGCATGGCTTCCTGACGCGCATTCTTCAGCGCCTGCGCCTGTTTCAGCAATGCTTTCAGGAGTCCTGATAAAGGCATTGGGAGTTTATTCGCTTATAAGGATTTTTTTCAACATATTGGGAGCTACTCAGGGTTTTTTATCAGCGCTGATGTTTCTCAGCGTTGTTTCAATAATTATCGGCGGGATATTGTCTCTTTCGCAGTGGAATTTAAAACGCCTGATGGCGTACAGCTCTATTGGTCAGATAGGATATATACTGCTTGGCATAGGTCTTGGCACTCCGTTGGGGATTTTCGGGGCGCTATTTCACTTGTTAAATCATTCTGTGATGAAATCTCTTTTATTTTTAACAGCAGGCTCAATTGATTACGCTGGCGGTGGAAAAGATTTAAGGGATATGTCAGGCATCTCGAAGTCAATGCCTTTTACAGCAAAGGTGAATCTGATAGCGTCCATGGCTGTTTCTGGTATTCCGCCTTTTAGCGGTTTTTTTAGCAAGCTTATAATAATCGTTGCTTGTATACAAAAAGGCTATTTAGGGTACGGCGTTTGCGCTGTAGTAGGCAGCATACTGACACTTTCTGCATTTATGAAGGTTCAGAAATTTGCTTTTTTTGGAGAAAGAAAAGATGGTGCAAAGAACATAAAAGAGGCTCCTTGGCTTATGAGGTTTTCTATGGCATTTCTTGCGCTATTTTGTGTAATAGGCGGCCTAATGCTTTTGCCTAGCATAAGATTTTTTATAAGCGACGCAGTTCAAGTTGTTGTAAAAGGCACGAGTTATTCATCTATTATTCTGGAGGCTATTTCAAAATGAAGCCCAGACTGATCTTATTCGTTTTCATGTTTATAATATGGATGTTTTTAGGCTGGAATATCAACACTCATAATGTAATAGCCGGATTATTAGTTGCCGGAGTTATTACACTAGTTATGGGAAATCTTTTTGCTTCAACCCCGCATTATTTCGGACATGGCACTAAATATTTATGGTTTTTATGGTATGTGCCTGTTTTTGCGTGGGAATGTTTAAAGGCGAATATAGATGTTGGCCGTAGAATATTGAGCCCGTCCTTGCCTATAAATCCCGGCATTATAAAAGTAAGGACAACTATAAAATCTGACATAGGCCTTACGATTTTAGCAAATTCAGTTACACTTACTCCAGGGACGCTTTGCGTTGATATGGATATTGAGAAGGGTTTTTTATACATACATTGCATAGATGTTGGGTCTTATGATATGGATAAATATGCATTGGGCATTGTAGATAAGTTTGAACGTATTCTTAAAAAGATATTTTACTGATAGTATGAAAAAAAAGGTTATTTATTTTATAGGTTTTCTGGTAACAATAGGGATTTTATCCGCTATAACATTTTTGCCTTTGCCGTCTTTGCTTGCATGGCAGTCCGGATTTTTGTCGCGAGCGTTTTTCGTATTAACGTTTTGTTTCAGCATGTGTCTTTTAAGGATTGCTTTAGGCCCTACGCTAAGCGATAGGGCAGTTGCGATTGATACGTTAGGTATTTTAATAGTAGGTTTTTGCGCAATACTCAGCATACCTACAGGAAGGGACTGGTATTTGGATATTGCTATAGCATGGGCGCTACAGAGTTTTGTAGGGGCCTTAGCATTGGCTAAATATTTGGAAGGAAGAGGTTTTGATGAATGATATTCAGTATATTGCAGGATATGCGCTTATTGTAATAGGTATGGGGTTTGACGTTTTAGGCTGCGTAGGGTTAATTAGGCTTCCTGATGCCTATAACAGGCTTCATGCTACAACCAAGTGCATTACGCTTGGCACATGTGCGATACTGTTCGGCACTTTTATACTTAAGGGATTTTGCGTAACAGGCGCTAAGGCTATAATATGCGCTGTATTTATACTCGCCATATCCAATGTTGTTGGGCATGCGCTTGCCAGAAGCGCACATAAATCCGGAGTAAAGCTCTGTGAAAAAAGTGCGATTGATAAATACAAAGAAGACGGAAATTAAAGGCAAAGGCCGAGAATAGGCAGGTTTTAACCTGCCTGTTTATGAAGGCCTTTGCGACAATGTTGTAGGGCAGACTTTAGTCTGCCAAAACAAAGCATGCGGTATCCTAAATTACGAGAATTAAAAGAAGCGATTCTAGCATTGATAAAAGGACCTTATACTACTAAGTTTCCTTACGAGCCGCATATTCCTGAAAAACGTTTCAGGGGTAAGCCTGAATATTTTAAAGATGGATGCGTAGGATGCAAGGCATGTGCAGAGGTTTGCACTACAGGTTGTATAGAAGTGAAAGACATGACTGATTTAGAAACTCCTTTGAGAAGACTGGAGCTACGTTATGATTCCTGTATATTTTGCGGGCAATGTCAAGCAGCTTGTATTACGCAAGAAGGCATAAAACTTTCTAATAAATTTGACCTGGCGATATTTGACAGAAGCCAGGCTATAGAGTCTGTTGAGAAAGAATTAGTGTTATGCGAAAGCTGTGGTTCTACAGTAGGAGCAAAGGATCATCTGGCCTGGGTTGCTAAAAAACTTGGACCTTTAGCATATTCAAGCCCTACCTCGTTTCTATCGGCTTTAAAGGAATTGAGGTTGGCATATCTTGATATTAAAAAGCAGGAAGATTTGACTCGCCAGGATAGAATTAAAATACTATGTCCAAAATGCCGCAGAGAAGTGACGCTGAATACATAATAGCAGAAACTCATGCTTCAATATACATTTAGCGATTAAGCTATTATGTTATTAAGTAATTAAGCGAAACACTCAATTGCTAAATTGCTTAATCACTGCAACTTATGCACGAAATAGATACTTTGAAGAGTATATTAAAAGGCAAAGTTGTCATGCTTTGCATTGGAAATATTGAGCGCGGGGATGATGGGCTAGGCCCGCACCTTGCCATGATGATAAAAGATAAGGTCTCTTTTGAGGTTAGAGACGCAGGCGCCACGCCTGAGAACTGGACAGGGGTTGTAACCAGATTAAAACCAGATACGATCATTATGGTAGATGCGATTTGTTTTGAAGGAAAGCCTGGGGATGTGAGGATTTTTGCAGGGGAGGAACTTGGTTCAGGAAAGATTTCAACGCATGACGTTTCCCTGAAATTGTTAATAGAATACCTTAAAGAGGCCACTAAAGCCAATATTTACATGTTAGGCATAAAGCCAGTGTCGAATGAATTCGGCAGGGGCATAAGTTTGCCTATAAAAACATCCTTAGATAAGCTAGCGAAGATATTAATTAATAACTAAATGTCCATAAACTTGACAATTGTGACATTGTCAGAGTGTCAAGATTATAGAGGCATAAACTTGACAAAACTTACATTGTCAGAATGTCAAGTTCTTGACAACATGGGATTCATGTGATAATATTTTTCTTACTATGGCTATTGTAGAGATGGAATTAAATAAAATAAGGATAGATGAAAATAGGGGCGAGCAGGTCATTGTGCTTAAGGAAAAAGATGGCCTCCGTATACTGCCTATTGTAATAGGCATAATGGAAGTTACTGCTATTAAAATGAAAATAAGCGGAGTGAATCCCCCAAGACCTATGACTCATGATTTATTTTATAACGCAATAACTCAGCTAGGCGCAAAGATAGATAAAATAATAATCAATAAGTTGGAAAATAATACATTTTTTGCAAAGCTTATAATATTAGCGGATAGCCGTATACTGGAAATAGACGCTAGGCCAAGCGACAGTATTGCAATAGCTATACGAGCCAAATCCCAGATTTTTGTAGATGAGCAAATTCTGGAAAACATCTCCAACAGTATAGAATAGATAATCCCTACAATTTTTATCCGCCCTAAGTTTAAGTAGCTATTTTGCTTGATTTTATGGTCTGTTACTGCTAATATCTTGTTAAATGGAAATTAATAGTTTATCTCCGAAAAATAAGAACCCTGGAAATATTGAACATCGGAAATATATAAGACTTAACGTTGTCTTTCCCGTAGAGTTTCAATTTATAGATGCTGAAACAGCCGGTTCTATAAGCGATATTAAACAGGGTTTTACTAGAGATATAAGCAAAAGCGGTATTTGCTTAGAAGTTAATAATTTAGAAGAGGGTCTTGATCAAGTTATAAAAGAAGGCAGGGCTAAATTAGACATTAGATTTCACATACCTTTGTCTATGCCTGAGACAAAGGCAACAGCAAAGATTGTCTGGCACGAAAAAATAAAGTCAGGTTATCCGAATAAATATCTTATAGGCCTTTCGTTTTTAAAGATAGATCCAAAAGATAGCAATAGGATCTATTTTCACGCTACAAGAGTAATTTTAACCCCAGCTATTATAGCAGTTTTATTTTTCTTCCTTGTTTCCGGAATTTCCTATTTTTATTACACTGGTTTTAAATCAAAGGCTGATAATATAAAATTGGTAAAGGAAATGAACCAGCTTTCCACTAAAAAGTCTGAGCTTGAGAAGAATCTTCTGGCGCTTGACAAGGAGCATGAGGTGGTAGGGTGCAAGATTGTGTTTAATGAGGACAAGATTGAGGAATACAAGACTCAAATTAAAGATTTGGAAAAAATTGTTACTGATACTAAAACAAAAGACAAGCTTATATTGTATTTAGAGAACGATAAAGAAAAGACAAAAAAGATTATGAAACGCGTGCTCTATCAGAGAGCCAGGTTTAATCAGAAGATGAAGGATCTAGACAGGGAGAATGTATATTTAAAAAATAGAGTTTCAAGGCTTTCAAATCAGAAGATTTCAACAGAGGATAATTTAAAAGATCTTTTAGCCTCTTTTAACGCAATCGAAGAAAAAAATATATCCAGTATGTATCAATGGATTAAGAACAATCAAAACCGAAACACTGGCCTGGTGATGAGTTATGAGGGAGATAAAGATTTAGAAGAAGCAGCTTTTACTTATGATCAGTCCCTTTCAAGCCAATGTTTTACTTTAGTGGGGGACCAGGAGAATGCAAAAGGGATCCTGGATTTTTATAGAAGCAAGGCTGAAAAATCAGAAGGTGCTTTTGCAAATGCCTATAACCCTCATACAGGAAAGATAGCAGAATATTATATTCATAGTGGGCCTAATATATGGCTGGGGATAGCGATAGCCCAATATACTCAAAAATTTAAAGATGATGAATATCTTACAATTGCAGAGGATATTGCTAAATGGCTCATTGCATTGCAGGAGGAGGACAAAAATTTTGGTATAAGAGGCGGACCTGAATTTAAGTGGTTTAGTACAGAACACAACCTTGATGCTTATGCTTTATTTGGCATGCTTTATAATATGACAGAAGATGACAAATACCTGGAAGCGCAGAATAGAGCTTTAGACTGGCTTAAAAAAAGCGCTTTTAACAGGCTGGAATACAGACTGAATAGAGGTAAAGGCGATGCAACTATTGCTACAGATACATTTGCGTGGGCTATTGCAGCGATAGGGCCACAGCTTTTAAAAGAATCTGGCATGGACCCAGAACAGATTATGGATTTTGCAGAGACAAACTGTATGGTTACAGCAGATTATGCAAGGCAGGATGGGGAAAGGGTTAAGGTTACGGGATTTGATTTTGGAAAATACGAGCATATGACAAAGGGTGGTATTGTGTCTACTGAATGGACAAGCCAGATGATAGTGTCATTTAATGTAATGGCTGACTATTACAAGAAAAACGGAGATTTTAATAAAGTTAAATATTATAATAAAAAAGCAGACTTTTATTTTTCTGAGATAGAAAAAATGATTGTATCCAGCCCTTCCAAAGTAGGCCAGGGTCAGAGTTGTCTTCCTTACTCAACGCAAGATGACGTAGATACAGGCCATGGGTGGAGAATTACTCATGGAACAAAGACAGGCTCAACAGCAGGCACAGCTTATGCCATATTCGCAAAATATAATTATAACCCGCTTATCTTAGAATAGTAAAATGAAACGCCAAATAAAGTATACTGTATCTCTTATAGCTTCTCTCATTATTTTTTTAATTATAAATTTTTTCAGGCACGCAAATTTAACAGCACAATTTAATAATAGCGGATCTCATAATTATTATTCAGTAAGCAGGGTTGTGGACGGAGATACTATAGAACTTTCTAATAGAGAAACAGTTAGATATATAGGGATAGATACGCCTGAGATAAGAGAAAAAAAGAATTCAGAATGGGTTTATAACCCAAGGCCTTACGCGGAAGAGGCTAGGAAGTTCAATCAAAAACTTGTTGAAGGCAAGCCTGTAAAGCTGGAGTTTGATGTTCAAAAAATTGATAAATATAAGCGCCTTCTTGCCTATGTGTATATTGGAGATAAAATGGTGAATATTGAAATGGTCAGGGAAGGTCTTGCCATGATATACACATATCCTCCAAACGTAAAATACTCTAAAAGATTTCTGGACGCTCAGAAAGAAGCTAGAGATAATAAAAAAGGATTATGGGTTGATTTGGAGGAAAATAAAATCTCTACATCCGAGGCAAAAAATAATATAGGCAGGATAAGGATGATAGAAGCGGAAGTTATTGATACGCACCTAACTGAAAAATTGTTAATATTAAAGTTTAAAAATAGTTTTAAGGTAGTAATGTATAAAAATAATATTCCTACAGGGCTCAAAGACATGGTAAGGGCTCCCAATGAATATTTTAAAGGCAGGATAATAAAGGTTTATGGTATAATAAAAGAATATAAAGGGTATCCTGAGATAGTGCTCCATGATATGTCGCAGCTAGAGGTTGTAAAGAATTAGTAAAAAAGTTCCTTGTCTCGAGTCACTAGCAAGTAAAAATGATGCGGCGAGGGGCTCGGGATTAAATTTTGTTTCACCCCGCCTTTTTTTGGCGGGTATAATAAAAAACCTTGCTAAAAGAGCTGGGTTTCACAAAATTTAGGAGGGAACTATGCTTGGAATAGATGATCCGAAAATTTGGTCAGCATATGTCTTATGCATCCTGAGCGCTATATTTTGCGTAATTTATGGGGTAGTGAATTGGAATAAAGGCGATGAAGTAGTCAGGCTTGAAGACAAAAAATGGGTAGAAGACGAAAAGAAATCGGAGAAAGGGCTTTAGTTCGTTGAAAAGTCCCTCGTTCGCCTCGCCACCAAAGGTGGCTGGCGAGACTCGGGATTAAATTTTGTTTCACCCCGCTCTTTTGCGGGTATACTAGGAAGCCTTGCTAAAAGAGCGGGGTTTCACAAAATTTGGGAGGCTGTATGGATAATAATATGCTTATCCTGACCATTGTTACAGTTTTGTATCTATTTATGATAGGCTATCTGGGCTATTATGGTTACCGCACTACAAAAAATGCCCTGGACTATCTAGTAGCTGGAAGAAATGTCCATCCTTTTGTAATGGCGCTTTCTTATGGAGCTACTTTTATCAGCACTTCTGCTATTGTCGGTTTTGGCGGTGCAGCAGCTCTTTTTGGCATGGGACTGCTATGGCTTACATTCCTGAATATATTAGTAGGAATTATTATTTATTGCGTTTATTGTATTTGGCAAGCGCACCAGAAAAATGGGACATAATCTAGACGCGCATACTTTTCCTGAACTTCTTGGCAAAAGATTCAATTCTAAGTCTATCCAGGGGTTTAGTGGGCTTGTAATATTTTTATTTATCCCTCTTTATTCTGCTGCAGTTTTAATAGGCGCAGCGCGTTTTCTGGAAACAACTTTCCCCGCGTATATAAATTTTAATGTCGCGCTTCTTATTTATACCCTTATTATATGCGCGTATGTTTTAGCCGGCGGATTAAAAGGCGTTATGTATACTGATGCGCTTCAGGGCGCTATCATGTTTATAGGAATGACCGCGCTTCTCGTATTTACTTATGTAAAGCTCGGAGGCGTTGTAGTCGCTCATCAGGCGCTCGGCAGTTTAACTGCTAGCGTGCCTCCTAAGCTTGTAGAAGCAGGGCATATGGGATGGACAAGTATGCCTAAATTTGGTTCAACTCTTTGGTGGAACCTGGTTTCTACAATTGTAATGGGCGTTGGTATAGGCGTTCTTACTCAGCCGCAATTAGCAGTAAGGTTTATGACAGTAAAAAGCAATAAAGAGATAAACAGGGCTGTTTTGGTAGGAGGCGTATTTATACTTTTTATGACAGGGGTGGCTTTTGTGGTAGGTGCTCTTTCAAACGTCTATTTTGTAAATAATCCGGCATTTGGGAAAGTTTCTTTGGCTGTTGCAGGAGGGAACATAGACAAGATTATACCTATATTTATAAATAGTGCCATGCCGACTTGGTTTATATATCTATTTATGCTAACGCTTCTATCAGCAGCCATGTCAACTACAAGTTCACAGTTTCACGCATTGGGCACATCTATTGGCAGGGATGTGTTTGAAAAGGTGATTTTAGGAGGGAAGAATGTCAAATATACAGTTCCTATCACGAGGGTAGGTATAATTCTAGGCGTAATAGCTACAGTAATATTAGGTTATAAACTGCCTGGCAGTGTTATAGCCATAGCAACGGCTATATTTTTTGGTTTGTGCGCAAGCACGTTTTTACCTTCATATATAGGCGCGCTTTTCTGGAAAGGAATGACAAAGGCTGGGGTCATGGCTAGCATGTTTACAGGATTTTTTGGTACAGCATTCTGGCTTTTATTTATTCATCAGAAGGAATCAGAGGCTTTGGGTTTGTGTAAATTTATATTCAATAAGCCTACCCTGGCCAAATTTCCATGGGTTGTAGTAGACCCCATTGTAATAATGCTGCCTGTTTCACTGGCAGTGGCGTTTAGCGTAAGTCTGTTTACAAAAAAAATGAATAAAGAACATGTCAACGCCTGTTTCAAAAATATTTAAAAAAGTCCCTCGCTCCGAATTGCCAGCAAGTAAAAATGATGCGGCGAGGGGCTCGGGATCAAATTTTGTTTCACCCCGCTCTTTTGCGGGTATACTAAGAAGCCTTGCTAAAAGAGCGGGGTTTCACAAAATTTGGGAGGGGAGGCTATGAGTAGAAAAGTATTTGTTTCATTGCTCGTGTTGGTGATTGTAGGTATGTTATTATCTTGCCAGGTTTTTGCAGAGACTAAGTTCAAGTATGGCGGGTCTGAAAGAATGAGACATGAGTATTGGAAAAACTGGAAGGATATGGATAATTGCCAACTGGATACCAGAAATTTTTTCAGGTTTAAGACATCTTTATGGGGCCAGATGGATATGGATAAGAATTTTACTTTATACGCAAAACTTACAAATGAATTTAAATCATATACATATTTTGGAGGTACAACTAGCTCTACTCCAGACAAGACAAATGACAAGAGAAGTTATCGTTTTGATATAAACGAAGTCGTGTTTGACAACTTGTACGCTGACATGAAAGGTTTTCTGGGTTCGCCTGTAGATTTGCGTTTGGGAAGACAGGATTTTCTTGGGACATACGGAGAAGGGTTTCTAATAATGGACGGTACGCCTCAGGACGGGTCTAGGACGTTTTATTTCAACGCTGCTAAAGCGACATGGCATATGGATGATACTCGTGATCTTGATTTTATATATATAAATAATCCTAGAGATGAAGAGGCCTTGCCTGTGATTAACAGGCTTATGGTTCCAAGCGCTAGTGCTCCAAGCTTGGACAAGGCTCCACAGTTATTGAATACAACTGATGAAGAGGCAGGCGTCATTTATTTCAAAGATAAATCCAGAAAGGATAAATATCTTGAGCTGTATTATATTTATAAGACAGAAGCAGCTGAAGGAGGAGGGACAACAGGGGGGTATCAATCTCAGAGCGGAGAGTTAAATACACTTGGAGCGTTTACAAAATGTATTTTTTCTCCTTATACGATTAGAAAACAAGCTGCGGTTCAGTTTGGAGATTATGGGGTAAATAACAGGCTTGCTTACGGAGGATATGGATTTTTAGACAGGGATTTTAAGGATGCAAAATTTTCTCCGAAACTTAGCGCAGGGGTTCTTTATCTTTCCGGAGATAAAAAATCAAGCGCGAATAATGAAGGTTGGAATCCTTTATTTTCCAGGTGGCCATGGATGTCAGAGCTATATGTATTGACCATGGCAGGAGAGACGCAGGTTCTTGGGTACTGGACAAACATGCAGATTTACAGGCTGGAGCTTAGCCTTAACACGACAAAGAAAACAAAACTTTCTTTGAATTGTAATTATCTGAGAGCGAATACGCAGGTGGCAGCAAGCTCTATATTTTCAGGTACAGGCAAGGAAAGAGGATATTTGCCGCAAGCAAGATTTGATTATAAAATCAATGATAATGTTACTACTTATTTTCTGGGTGAGTATCTGAAACCAGGAAATTTTTACGAGGATAATGACCCTGCCATATTCTTAAGGACAGAGGTTCAGGTTAAGTTTTAAACACATTGTTATCTTCTGATTAATTAAACGACGTAGGGGAGGTTTAAACCTCCCCTACGTCGTCTGACAAGATGGAACAGAAATTAATAAAAAATGTAATGCTTCTTTCCGGAGATGAAGCCCTAGCCAGAGGTGCTTATGAAGAAGGATTGGTGGTAGCGGCTTCTTATCCAGGTACGCCTGCCTCAGAGATTCTGGAGTACCTTTCTAAATTTGAAGAAGTTGATGCTCAGTGGTCAATTAATGAAAAGGTAGCTTTTGAAGTGGCTTTAAGTGCTTCTAAGCATGTGGGGTTAAATGTAGCAATGGACCCCTTGATGACTTCGGCTTATACCGGAGTAGGGGCAGGATTTATTATAGTTACAGCAGATGATCCAGGTATCCATTCTTCCCAGAATGAACAGGATAATAGATTGATAGCAGAGGTTGCGAAAATCCCGCTTCTTGAACCATCCAGTCCGTCTGAGGCAAAGCTATTTGTAAAAGAAGCGTTTAAGATAAGCGAAGCTTTTGATACACCTGTTATTATAAGGCTTACTACGAGGATAGCGCACACAAAAGAGAATGTAGAAATAGGCGAAAGAAAAGAAGTGGCGCAGAAGGAATTTAAGGTAGACATACCTAAATATGTAATGGTTCCTAAAAATGCTTACAAGAGGCGATTAGAAATAGAAAAGAGACTTGTAAGGCTTAAAGAATATTCAGAAAATAGTTCGCTCAACAGAATAGAGATTAACGATAAAAAGATAGGTTTTATTACTAGCGGCGTGTCATATCTATACGTAAAGGAGATGTATCCTGAAGCTTCGTTTTTAAAAATAGGGTTCAGTTTTCCTTTTCCTGAAGCTAACGCAATAGAGTTTTTCAGGAAAGTTAAAAAGGTTTTTGTCATAGAAGAGTTGGAGCCTTTTTTAGAAAGAAGATTAAAAGAGCTGGGTATAAAGTTCAAGGCAAAACACTCCTCTTATAGAATAGGGGAGCTAAGGCCTGAATATATACCGAATATTGTAAATGGAGGTGAAAAGAAAGAAGAAGCCTCAATTACAAGAAAACCTGTTCTATGTCCAGGATGTCCTCATCGTTCAGTGTTCTGGGTATTGAAAAAAATAAAAGCTGTGGTGACTGGAGACATTGGTTGTTATACATTAGGCGCATTGCCTCCTCTGGGGGCCTTACATACATGTTTATGCATGGGTGCAGGAATTACATTTTTTGAAGGCATGAAAAAAGCATTGCACAAAAATGTCGCCGGGGTAATAGGAGATTCTACTTTTGTGCATACAGGAATACCAGGTCTTATAAATTTAGCTTATAATAATACAAAAGGTCTTATCATAATACTGGATAATTCAACCACGGCTATGACAGGCAACCAGCCCCACCCTGCGACAGGAGTTACTATAAAAGGAGAATCTACAAAAAAACTTATATTAGAAGATATTTGTTACAGCTGCGGTGTGGACAATGTTGATGTAATCAATCCTCATAATGTAAAAGAGCTGGAAGAGTGCATCAAAAAAAGGATAAATGAAAACGCTCTATCGGTTATCATTGCAAGAGCTGTGTGCAGGCTGAACGAGAAGAAAAAAGACTCACCCCCAGTTTATAAAAAAGAAGATTGCAAGAGGTGTTACTTATGTTTATCAATAGACTGCCCTGCGCTTACAAAAACAAAAGACGGGCTCATTAATATTAATAGCGAACTATGCACAGGCTGTAATCTGTGCATCGAAACATGCTGTTTCAAAGCCCTTACAACATCTTGACAAATTGACAATGACGGTTTTGTCAAGAGATTGAATTTTTAAAAATGAATAAAACAGATACTATTAATATACTTTTCTGCGGAATAGGCGGGCAAGGGGTTTTGAAGGCTTCTGAGATATGCGCCTCAGCAGCGCTTTTTGACGGATTTCATGTTAAAAAGTCAGAGGTGCATGGTATGGCCCAGAGAGGAGGATCTGTAGAATCGCACTTACGGTTTGGTACAGAGGTTTTTTCTCCTTTAATTCCGAAAGGCCAGGCTGATTACCTTGTTTCATTTTATAAAGAAGAGCAGGGACGCTTAAAGGATTTTTTAAATTCAAAAAGTATAGACCTTATAGATTATTTGGCAAAGGGTGAAAATTTAATTAAGGATAAAAGATACATAAATATATTTCTCCTAGGAGTGCTTTCTAAATACCTGGACATAAAAGAAGATAGTTGGCTGAAGGCAATTGAGAAGCTTTTGCCTTTAAAATACCTGGAAGAAAATAAGAAGGTTTTTGCTGAGGGGAGAAAAATGGTTCCTCGTCCGCCAAAATAGCTTTGGCGAGACTCTGGATAAATTTTTGCTTCGCAAAAATTTGGTCCCTCGCGATATGGAGTTAACATAGGGTCGCTCGGGATCAAATCCGCCTAAGGCGGATTTGGGAGGATAGCATGATATGGAATAAAGAGATGGAATGCATGGGCTTAGAAAATCTAAAAAATATCCAGTCTGAACGTTTAAAAAAAATAGTAGAATACACCTACAAGAATTGCAGTTTTTATAAAAAGAAGATGGATAGGCATGGAGTAAATCCAGAGGACGTGAAATGCATAGACGATATCCAGAAACTGCCTATTACTACTAAGAATGATATGCGGGATAGCTATCCGTTTCAACTTTTTTCAGCGCCGCTAAAAGAGGTTTCGGAGATACATGTTTCAAGCGGAACTACAGGCAATTTTACAGTGGTGGGATATACAAAAGAAGATATCAGACTCTGGGCAGAAGTGATGGCGAGGGCTCTTGGATGCGCAGGCGCAGAGCCGGGAGATATGATTCAGATAGCTTATGGATATGGGTTATTTACTGGCGGCCTTGGATTCCATTATGGCGCTTTGGAGATGGGCCTAACTGTTTTACCAGCTTCTTCAGGCCAGACTAAAAGACAGCTTAAACTTATGAATGACTTTAAACCAAAGATTTTAGCGTGCACACCAAGTTATTGCCTATACATGGCAGAAGAGGCAAAAGAAATGGGGTTTGACCCTAGAAAATCCAGCTGGGAGATAGGAAGTTTTGGGGCAGAGCCATGGAGTGAGTCTATGAGAAAAGAAATAGAATCCACATGGAATATGCTGGCAACAGATGTTTACGGCTTATCAGAGATTATCGGACCTGGCGTAGCTCATGAATGCCAACATAAAAAAGGCCTTCATGTTTTTTCAGATGTTTTTTATCCAGAGGTTATTGATCCTAAGACAGGCAAGCATGTTAAAAAAGGGGAAAAAGGGGAGCTGGTGATAACAACTTTAACCAAAAGAGCGATTCCGCTTTTGCGTTATGGCACAAGGGACATTGTGAGTATAAATTATGAAAAATGCCAATGCGGCAGGACATTGCCTCGCATCAGTAAGATTGTGGGCCGCACAGACGATATGATTATCGTGAGAGGCATAAATGTATTTCCTTCTCAGATAGAACATGTATTGCTTGGGATAGAAGGCATACACCCGCATTACCAGCTTGTTGTGGATAGGAAAGCGGGAGAACTAGATGAATTAGAGGTCATTGTAGAGGTTGAAGAAAAGATATTTTCCGATGAGATGAAGGCATTAAGAAGCCTGGAAGAAAAAATAAAAAAAGAAATAGAATCCATACTAGGGGTTTTTGTAAGAGTAAAACTTGTAGAGCCGAAAACTATTGAAAGAAGCGAAGGTAAGGCAAAAAGGGTGATAGATAAAAGGACTTTGTAGAAATTTTTTGGCCCTTCGTCGCATAGTGCTACAGATTAGGGCGACTCGGGATAGAATTTTTTTTACCTCGCCCTTTTGCGGATATACTAAGAAGCCTTGCTAAAAGAGCGGGGTTTCACAAAATTTGGAGGTGAATATGAAGCTCACTCAGATATCTGTGTTTCTGGAAAACAGAAAAGGGAGGCTTTGCGATGTCGGCTCTCTCCTGGGAAATCATGGCATAAACATCAGGGCGCTAACTATTGCTGAGAGTCCTGAATTCGGCATACTAAGAATGGTAGTGGATAAGCCTAAGGATGCGGTTGATATTTTAAAAAGAAAAGGCTTTATCGCAAAACTGACTGATATTGTAGCAGTGGAGGTGGATGACAGGCCAGGCGGGTTGGCGCAGGTGCTGCAGATTCTCTATGATAACAGCATAAATGTGGAATATATGTATGGGTTTGTTGAGAAGTTTTCAGATAGGGCGCTTTTAGTTTTCAGGTTCGATTCGCCTGATAAGGCAATTTCAGTTTTAAAGAAAAATAAGATAAATATTGTGGGCGCAAAAGCCATGGAGAGTATCTGAGCATGGAAACAACTTACTGGAATAAAAAAATAGAGACGATAAATAGAGATGCTTTGAAGAAATTGCAGCTGGAGAAACTTAGAAAAACAATAGACAGCGCTTTAAAGACACGGTTTTACAAATCAAGGCTTAAAAAAGCAGGAATAAACTCCAGCAAAGATATAAAGAGTTTAGCTGACCTTGAAAATATTCCATTTACAACAAAAGATGATCTGAGAGAATGTTATACTGATGGCCTTTTAAGCGTAAAACTGGACGATGTTGTAAGGCTTCATACTTCTAGCGGTACAACAGGGATACCAACGGTGATTTACCATACAAGGCATGATTTGGATAAATGGACAGAACTTGTAGCGCGTTCTATTATAGCTACAGGAGCCAGCAGAAAAGATATTTTCCAAAACATGATGACCTATGGCCTTTTTACAGGAGGGCTGGGGCTGCATTACGGAGCTGAAAGGGTTGGCATGACTGTTATTCCTGTAGGAGGCGGCAATACCAAGCGCCAGATGCAGCTCATGAAGGATTTTAAAACAACAGTTGTTCATATAACCCCGAGCTATATGCTCCACATCTATTCAAAATTGGAAGAATGTGGTTTTTCATTAAGCGATTTTAATTTGAAAAAGGCATATATGGGAGCTGAGCCATATTCTGAAAACACCCGCAAAAAAATAGAAAAGTTTTTTAATATAGAAGCGTATAATTCTTATGGTCTGAGCGAGATGAATGGTCCGGGAGTGGCTTTTGAATGCGTATATAAAACAGGCATGCATACATGGGAGGATGCGTATATACTTGAGATTGTAGAACCTAAAAGTGGCAAAGCTTTGGGAGAAGAAAAAGAAGGAGAGATAGTTTTTACAACCCTGGATAGAAAGGCT
>JAPLMC010000099.1:6878-12428 GCA_026387215.1 Candidatus Omnitrophota bacterium | reverse complement strand
GCTTCTGTCTATAAAGGCTTGTGTAAATGCAAAAGGACACATCGTCGCCTATCCAGGATTACGGGTAGGACAGATGATATGCTGATTGTAAACGGAGTAAATGTATTTCCATCTCAGATAGAGGAAGTTATTATGCGAATACCAGAGGTTGGGAATAACTATCAGGTACATCTGGAAAAAGAAGGCGCGCTTGATAAATTGATTGTGAAAGTTGAAATATATTCCAAAATGTTTAAAGGCGATTTAAAAGAGCTGGATGCGTTGAAAGAAAAGATAAAGACCGAGTTGAAAGCTTCTATTATAATAAATCCTGTCATGGAACTTCATGAACCAGGAAGCCTGCCTGTATTTGAGGGAAAGGCAAAAAGGGTTGTAGATTTTAGGACAAAAATCTAGAGGGGGTTATTTATGGCAAAACAGTTAAATGTATTTATAGAAAATAAGCCTGGAAGGCTCAAGGCTGTTACGGAAGTGCTTGCCAACAATAAAATAAATATAAATGCTTTTACAATCCAGGACAGGGGAGATTTCGGGCTTATAAAGCTTATTGTCGGAGATTCGGAGAAGGCGTATCTTGCGCTTGCGGATAAAGGATACGCATGCGCTATAAAAGATATAATGATAATTTCTCCAAAAGATAAAATAGGCAATTTAAGCAGGCTTTCAGAGGTGCTTTTAAAAAATAATATAAATATTATAGATAGCTATGGGTTTGTTATTGAATCAGAAAAAAAAGGCATATGTTATTTAGAACTCAATACTGACGATCTTAAAAAAGCAAAGCGTATCTTAGACAAAGAAGGTTTTAAGGTTTTAGAATAGTATTTTATATGATTATTGATATTCATACTCATGCCTGGCCTGAAAAAGTTTCTCAGAGGGCAAGAGAAAACCTCGAAAAAGTTTTCAAAGTAAAACTTGTAGGCGATCCTACCTTAAGCACTCTGCTTACTTATATGGATAGGAACAATATTGATATAAGCGCTGTATGCGGGGTTGCCACAAAGCCTGATCAAGTGCCGTCGATAAACAAATGGCTTTTCAGCGTAAGAAGTAAGCGTATAAAAGTCTTCTGCGCGCTTCATCCTGAATATAAAGACTGGCAAGAGGAGCTTAAAAAAATAAAGGATAATGGGGATGGAATAAAACTTCAGCCTGAGTTTCAGGATTTCTATATTGATCATGATGGTGTATTGCCATGGTATGAAGAGATAGAAAAGCTTAAATTGCCATTGATGTTTCACTGCGGAAAAGAACTTTCCGGCACAATGCTTGTGAGATCGTCTCCAGACAGGATGGTTAAGGTTATAAAAAAATTTCCAGAGCTTAAAGTCATTGCAGCTCACTTTGGCGGATTTGAATTATGGGATGATGTAAAAAAATACCTGTTGGGAAAGGATATATATTTAGACACGTCTTTCTTTTTTCATTTTTTACCAGTAGATGAAATAAAATCAATGCTATTGAGTCATCCAAAAGACAGGCTTCTTTTCGGCACAGATTTTCCTATTGTGGACCAGAAAAAGGACATAGATTTTTTAGAAAATCTCGATATCTCAGAAGACCTTAAATCCCACATATTTTCTCTTAACGCAAAAAGTCTTTTATCAATATAATTTTTTCTCTTGCTTATCTTATACCAAGGTGATATTATATACATTAACTGATGTAGTTTTTGGATGTAAAGTTTTATCCTACATTTTTAAATAATCAGAGAAAATTTATGGCAAACCATACAAATATCAGAAATATAGCTATTATTGCGCATGTTGATCACGGCAAGACAACATTAGTAGACAGCATTTTGCGACAGACCATGGCAGATCGGAACATCGAAGAAATGGGAGAATGCATTATGGATTCCATGGATTTGGAGCGTGAACGCGGTATTACTATTAAAGCAAAAAACGCTAGCGTTATTTATAAAAATATAAAGATTAACATAGTTGATACTCCTGGCCATGCTGATTTCGGAGGAGAGGTTGAACGGACTCTAAAGATGGTAGACGGAGTTTTGTTACTCGTGGACGCTAAGGATGGGCCTATGCCGCAGACGCGCTTTGTGCTCAGAAAAGCCTTGGAACTTGGGCATAAGGCAATAGTTGTAATTAATAAAATAGACATGGCTGACGCTAGGATAGACTATGCGATAAACCGCACGTTTGATCTTTTTTGCGAGCTTGACGCAACAGAGGAACAATTGAATTTTCCAATTATTTACGCTTCTGCATTAAAAGGTTTTGCAACACTGGACCTAAGCAAGCCTTCAGATAATATATTTCCTCTTCTGGACACTATTCTTGAAACAGTGCCTCAACCTGTGGTAAATCCTGATGCGCCTCTTCAGATCTTAGTGCTGTCGCTTCTTTCGGATTTTTATAAAGGCAAGATGGGTATAGGAAAAATTACAGGAGGTTCTATTGCAAAAGGCATGAATGTTATTTTAGCCAGAAGGGATAAGAGCCAAAAACTTTGTAAAGTCATAGCTATTTTAAGTTACGAAGGTCTTAAGCAGATCGAGCGTGAGAACGCTGAATCAGGAGAAATAGTAGCTGTGGCAGGCTTTGAAGAAATAGGCATAGGAGATACTATAACTGACGCTAATAACCCGTCTCCTCTTAGACCTCCTGAAATAGAAAAACCGACTGTCAGGATGATGTTCGGCGTAAATAAGAGTCCTTTTGCTGGAAGAGATGGTAAATATGTTACTTCCAGAGCGCTGCGCGAAAGGCTTTTTAAAGAACTTGAGACAAACGTATCTCTGCGTATAGATGAGACAGACAGTCCAGATACTTTTCTTGTGTCAGGTAGAGGAGAATTGCATTTGGCAATCTTAATCGAAACTATGCGACGCGAAGGATATGAACTGCAGGTTTCTCAGCCAGAAGCTATTTTTATTGAAAAAGATGGGATAAAAATGGAGCCTTTTGAATTTTTAACCATTGAAGTGCCTTCGGAATATCAGGGTGTGGTAATAGAGGAAGTAGGCAGGCGCAAGGCTCGTCTTAAAAATATGTTTCAGGGCACAAAAGGCATGGTTTATTTTGAATATGAAATTTCAACGCGTGCTGTAATAGGTTTAAAAGCTATGTTTATGACAAAGACGCGCGGCACCGCTATAATAAATCATGCATTCGATGAATATGAGCCTATGGACGAAAACCTTTCTTTTATAAATTCTCATGGATCATTGGTGTCTTCTGAAAAAGGCATTTCCACTTCATATGCTCTTAATAACGCACAGGAGCGCGGAGAGCTATTTGTAGGCCCAAACGTTGATGTTTATGAAGGCATGATTATAGGCCAAAATTCCAGGCCGGAAGACCTTGATATGAGCCCGTGCAAAACAAAAAAACTTACCAATATGAGAGCTGCTGGAACTGATGACGCTATTATGCTTACGCCTCCCAGAGAAATGACCCTAGAGCTTTCTATAGAATATCTTGGCGCGGACGAGCTTCTGGAAGTGACTCCCAAAAACCTCAGGTTAAGAAAAAAGATTTTAGATCCCCTAATTCGCAAACGTTCAAAAAGAAATGCTAAATAAAAAATAATCATAGTCATTCCCCCATAATTTATATATGAGTTTTTAAAACCCTCTTGTTTTTTTGGTTCCAAAATAGTATCATATATCTATAGGGTATAAAAAGGATGGCTATAAAAGAAACTCATAGGGATGCGAAAATAATGACCGAAGAAAGCAAGAAGATTAAAGAAGAAGAGTTTTCACATCTATTATTCATTCAATACATTTCCGCTTTAATAAATTCAGGAATGCAGAATTTAGGAAAAACTATAAATCCATTGACAGGAAAGATAGAAAAGGACATGGAGGCTGCGCAGGGGATTATTGAGTTACTTGTAATGTTAAAGAAAAAAACAAAAGGAAACTTAATAGATATTGAAGAAAACTTTATCTCTGATGGTATTGCTAATCTTCAACTTAATTATGCTGATGAGGTAAATAGGGCAGAGAAAGAACTGCCACCTAAAAGTCAATAAGACAATCTGGAAAGTTAAAACGAAAATAATTGAACATATAATTAGGAGGCAATAATGCAAAGGCCAGTAATGATATTATGGGTAGCCACCTTGTTAACAGTTATTTTTTTTATTTTAAGCCAGCGATATGAAATAACCGGTGGTTATAGATTGGACAGACTTACAGGAGGAGTGTGGGCGTTAAGCTATAATACCCAAAAATCATTACCTGTACAAAAAACGAATAATGAATTAATTAAAAGAGATCAGCCAGCAGTAAAATCAACTAACTCTTTTAGTAAGGGGCTAGAAGAGGAGAAATCTAAAAGCCCATTTAGAGAACAGAAATAGTATCAGGTAATTATTTAGTTATCTATATTGTTAGGATGAGTTTATATCCACATATTCCTATCCAGGCTTCTGTACTGTATTGCTTTAGATATTTGATCTGACGCTATATTTTGTTTGCCTTCAAAATCTGCGATAGTCCTAGAAACAAGGCAACAGACAGAACAATTAGTGCGAGTTTTTTAACGGATCTAGATCGTAAAGTGATTAAGTTATACAAGGGATGGAGGCTTGGTTAGAGTAAATTACAATAAGATGCTATATGTGCGAGAGGGCGACAAAACAAAGCTCCTTTTTCGAATAGAAATTTGCGATGGCATCCATTAATTGTGTAATTCGCCCTTTGTTAAAAGCATAGAAAAAATTAAGATTGAGGAGAAAAACTGCGGTGTCAGGCATTGAAAACAGAAACTGTTAAATAATATCTAACAATTTTATCCATCGGACGGCAAGATACGCCGCCGTTGATTTTTATTTTATCTGAAATTTTACAAAAAAGGAATGAAAAATGTTTAAACATGATAAGTTGGTGGATAGAAATTTTTGTTTTGTCTTAATGCCATTTCTACCTGAATTGGAGCCAGTATATGAGAAAATAAAGGAAATAGTTGTCCTTCATAAGAAATTATCTTGCATGCGGGCAGATGATATATATTCTACCGGAATAATTATTAAGGAAATATGGGATAGTATCCAGCAAGCTCAGGTTGTTATTGCAGATGCTACTGGTAAAAATCCAAATGTTTTTTATGAAATGGGATTAGCGCATGCCATTGGTAAGGATATTATTATAATCGCCCAGACAATGGATGACATTCCGTTTGATCTTCGACATAGACGTCTAATTATTTATGATCTAAAACGGTTAGAAGAATTTGAAGTCAAACTCTCTAAAACCATAGAGGGGGTTAAATGGCAACCAATTGAAATAGTTCAATGGCTGAGTACAGGTAACAAAAACATCCGGATAGGGTTATCTTTTCCTACAGATAAAACGGCTGTACATCAAACACCTATTGAATCTTCTGGACGGGTTGTTGGATTGACTAGTAGCGATTTGCATCTCTATATTCAAGGATTTGTTATTACAGATAGAGAGTATGAACAGGGTTCTTCCTCTGTAGACAATAATGGGTTTTGGAAGATTAATGAAATCCATCTCGGGGCAACTACTCATAGTTTGTTCTTTAGAATATCTGATGAATCTGGGAGAGTAATTGC
>JAPLMC010000099.1:0-6861 GCA_026387215.1 Candidatus Omnitrophota bacterium | reverse complement strand
GAAAAGATAATAGTTTATAAAAGATGAGGCGTGTATTACCTACAAATGCAGATAATAAGCGCATGCAGACGGACGCAGGTTTCGCCCATGCCAGTGATGCGAGGAATATGAAATGAATAATTTCGAGATATTCGGAAAGGTAGAGAGTTGCAGTTGTAAGTGACCCTTAAGGGTCACTTACATTGTGGATAACTTTTTATTCTACAGCCATATACTTCTATCTAGGCTTCTGTATTGTATTGCTTCGGATATATGGTCTGACGAGATGTTTTCTTTTTCTTCCAGGTCTGCGATAGTCCGTGAAACCCTAATGATTTTATCATAACACCTGGCGCTAAAACCTAATTCTGTAATCGCTATTTTTAATAGTTCCCTGCCTTGGTCATCTAATTTACAGTATTTTCTAACCATTCTATAGCTCATCTGTGAATTTGAAAAAATTCCCTCTTCTTTAAATCTTTTAAGCTGTATGTCTCTGGCTATTTTTATCCTTTCTCTAATTATCTCAGATTTTTCTCCAGCGCTTTCATCTGACAAGTCTTTGTATTTTACAGAAGGGACTTCTATGTGTATGTCTATCCTGTCCAATAAAGGCCCTGATACTTTTGAGAGATATTTTTGTACCTGATTAGGCGTACAATGGCATGCTTTTTTGGCGTCAGTCAAATATCCACACGGGCAGGGATTCATTGCGCAAACAAGCATGAATTTAGATGGAAATTTTACAATGCTATTTATTCTAGATACAGTTACATAGCCATCTTCGAGAGGCTGTCTTAATCCTTCCAGGACATTCCTATGGAATTCAGGTAGTTCATCCATAAATAGTATTCCATTATGAGCAAGGCTTACTTCGCCTGGTTTCGGGATAGTTCCGCCGCCAACCAGAGAGATATCAGAGGCAGTATGATGAGGGGTTCTGAAGGGCCTTGTTCGTATAATAGAGCCTCTTGATGGGATAAGGCCTAATACGCTGTGAATCTTTGTGGTTTCTAAAGATTCTTCGATAGTCATTTCAGGTATTATCCCAGGCAGTCTTTTAGCCAGCATAGTTTTTCCACTACCAGGAGGACCGATCATTATTATATTATGATTTCCTGCACCGGCTATTTCCATAGCCCTTTTTGCTAAAAATTGGCCTTTCATATCTGAAAAATCCAATTCGTAATTCTGGATTTTTTCAAGTAAGATTTCTTTATCTGGAGACAGAGGAGCTATTATATTAATGCCTTTCAAGAAACCAGACACATTGCCAAGCGTACTGATAGGATAAGTTTCTACGCCTTCTACTATGCTTGCTTCGCAGGCATTTTCTTCCGGTAGAATTAATTTTTTGTTGGAATTTTTTAAAGACATCGCTATTGGAAGAGCGCCTTTTATAGGCCTTATCTCTCCATTCAAGGCAAGTTCTCCTAGAAATACATAATCCTTAAGGTTATTGAGGTTTATCTGGCCTGAGGCAGCAAGTATTCCTATTGCTATAGGCAGGTCAAATGAAGGGCCTTCTTTTTTAATATCGCATGGAGCCAGATTTATGGTGATCTTTTCTGAGGGATATTCAAACTGACTATTTTTAATAGCTGCTTTTACCCTATCCCTGGATTCTCTAATGGCAGCATCAGGAAGCCCGACTATTACCACATTTGGCAGGCCTCTTGTTATATAAACTTCGACTTCAATAGGCCTTGCTTCAATACCTATTGTTGCCGCTGACAGTATTTTTGATAGCATAGCTACCTCCTTTTTCATAAACTTTACAAAAGTGACATTGTTAGATTGTCAAGTTTATGGTTTGTATATATAGTAGACACATGAAAGAGGGTGGTTTCTTTCAGAAAAGTTAAAAAATAGTACGCAGGGACTGGAAGACACATCATATACCCCTATACTCTGAAAATCCATCTTTTTCCTCAAAAGCGATCGTAAATCTACAGGCGGAATTATAAGCACTTCCTTTTTAATATCAGGTATCTTTTCCTGAGCTAATTGCCACGGAGACTTATTCTCTTTGTAAGTATTAGGCCTAAGCATATTGAAGAATAACTGATACGAGGATATTTTATTAAAGAAGTCACTGTTATCAGAGAATGTTTCTATCTCAAAGAATTCTCTCTCTATGATATCATGGACAGTCTCTACGTCAGCTTGCCACCTGTGATGAGCCGGAGGGATGGTGGTATGACGCTGCCCATGTATGGATTCTACAGATAGGGTAAAACTAGAAGGCTTTTTAGCGTTCCATGAGCCGATATACTCTGAACCATTATCAGTTTGCCTAGTGGTATTAGATAAGTCTATACCCAGCTTTTTGAGATTATACTGTATATAATCGCTGAATAAAGTAGCATATGTTAAAGATAGTTCATCTGCATAGCCTAGATACATAATACCGGAAGAGACTTCTCTGAAGGTATATTGAACCCTGGGAAGGCCAAGCTTTATCATAGACGTCCAATATTCCGGAATATCATTCAGATGCTTGGTATCCTCGCAAGTATGCTGGAATAGATTAAATTCTTTTTTAATATGCCTTAGATTATTCTTAGTAACATGCTTCTTCCTGCGCTGTCTCGAAGACACGCCTTTTTCACGCCAGACCTTGCGCATGGTCTTAGGTGACAAAGGGACATTCTCTAAAACCTTAATCTGTTCAGCTCCTATGCGCTTATACCTTGCTTTTAACTCTACCAGGAGATTCCTGGTATCCTCAGGAGTTTTGAAAGGGGAATGATGTGGCCTTCGGGATAAATCTCTTAGGCCGAGGAATCCTTCTTCTTTAAAGCGATACACCCATTTACGTACAGTATCAGGATGGGCATGAAAGAACCTCGCAGTAGGTTTAATGCCGTATTTTTCTGCATAGATAACCATTTGATACCTGAGATGTTTTTTGTCTTTACAGTTTTTCATAATATGATAATATTGATATGGGCACATAGGTAATGCCTCCTTTTATATCTTGATGGGATATTTTGGAGACTATTATACCTGAATATGTGCCCCTTTTTATTGTATGTCATATGATTCGCTAAATTCATCGAACCATTCTCTGACTCTCTGCCATCGCCACCATAAACCTTGCCTTGTAGCCCATATCTTAGTGGATTCATAAGATTGCCTATTAACGCTTAGATCAAGCTGGCGTCTATTCCAGATAGGAGCTGCTTTTAACTTTGGATTTTTTCTATTTTTGCGCCCCTTATAAGACAACAGGTTTTGTCTTACATATTCTTTTAATACTTTAAATCTAACACCCCCTATAATTAATAAATTCTTTAACTCTAACCCCTTAAAGAGGGGTATAGGATGTCTCTTCCCATTCCCGTAAAAAATAGTACGCTGGCTTGACAATTGGGGCTCTATCAGGTATACTTCATTATAAAATAAACATAATATATTATAATCTATTATAAAGAAAGGTAATATTTTATGAAAAAACATTATTTGCTTGTTTTATCTATAATAATATCAATATGTTGTATAACTGCACAATATGGTTTTGCCGCAACTGTAGGAAACACGCTTGATCTAGATTTGCCTCAGAGATCCGCTGTTTTAAGACAGAACATAGTAGAAAATACTTTGGATGAATATGAACAGGCAGTTAAAATTAAAGGGTCATTTGATGTGGAATTTGTGTTTGATAAAGATCTACATGTTAACCCTGATTTAAAAGGAGCTGAAATAGAAGGCCAGTGGCATATGGTAAAACTTGGAATGACTATTTTGAATAAGGTTGAGCCGTATGTAAAAGTCGGAACTTCTAATTTAGAAGCAAGATGGAGGCAAGGTGACGGTGGCAGCCAAGATATAGAAGTAAATGCTGATAATGGTTTTGCCTGGGGAGGCGGATTAAAGATTAATATATTGGAATTCTGGGGTATCAGGTTAACAGGGGATGCTCAATATAGAACTACGGATCCTGACGTTAAAGGAGCCACGATTAATGCGATTAGTGCAAAAGCTAGCGGGGCAAAGTTTGAAGTACAAGAAAAGCAAGTAAGCCTTCTTGTAAGCAAAAAATTTGAAATCCCATTAAAACTACAAAGCATCTATGTAGTACCTTATACTGGCGTAAGTTATGCTGATTCAAACGTAGATGTGAGTTTTTGTAATACTGATAGCCCGACTGTTGATTATTCGCTTTTTGATGCAAATAATAAAAAACTTTATGGTTTTGTATTCGGGTTCGATATTGTGCCTAGCTTAAGCAGCGCTTTTGTTTATAGTTTAGAACTCAGGCTTGTGGATGAGGTTGCGTTGAGCTTAGGCGGCACGATGAAGTTTTAAGGAGATACGAGAATGAGAAAATATATTGTAATGACAGTAATTTTTTCATTATTTTTTGTAGGAACTTCTTTTGCTTTAACTGTTGGCGGCCAGGCTGATATGAGCATACCTGAAACGTCTTTTTTTTCAAAAGATAGGGCGGTGGAAGATACATTGGATTCTTATGAGGCAGATGTAAAAGTGAAAGCAGGTTTTGATGTAGAATTTATATCTGAAAAAAATCTCAAGACATCTTTTGAGACTACGAAGGCAAAAATAGAAGGCCAGAATGCGAATTTGAAATTTTCAATGAATTATTCAGATGTATTAGAGCCGTATGTGAAAATAGGAACTTCTGATTTAAAGGTAAAGTGGGAGCAGAATGGGTATGATGTTGTAGTGGATACAAAGCCAGGATTTGTATTAGGTGGCGGTATAAAGGCAAAATTATGGGAATTTGCTTCTACAGGAATAAAATTAACTATAGATGGTCAATATAAGGATACTCAGTTGGATTTTGATACAGCTGAGGTAGGTGGCTCAACTTCTTTTGCATCTGCTACCAGTGAGACATTTAATATAAAAGAGTGGCAGATAAGCTTGTTAGCCAGTAAAAAATATATATTTCCTATTGGTGCCCAAAATTACTATGCTGTGCCATATATGGGCCTTACATGTTCAGATTCAGATGTTAATGTGCATTTCACACAAAGCGGAACAGAGTTGGTTTATTCTACTTATAATGCAGGTGATAAAAATACAATAGGCATTGTTTTAGGATGCGATATGATGCCTTCTCTTATGAGCTGGTATTTATTTAGTTTTGAATTAAGGCTTATTAACGAGACAGCTTTTACATTGTCAGGTACGGCGAAGTTTTAAATCCTTTTCTTTTTGCTTGCCATAGGTCCTATCTATTATATATAATAAGAAATCAACATAATGGTCTTAGGTTGATATAAAGGCATCTTACAGCTAGTTGTAAACAAGGGTTGTTCGGAGTCAAATTTTGTTTCACAAAATTTGAGAGGCAATTTGAGAGTTTTTGCAAGTAATCAGATGTTTTTTACAGTGCTTATAGCATGGTTCGTTGCCCAGACCATAAAGGTTGCCATAGGTGTTGTGCGGGAAAAAAGGTTTAATTTCAGGTGGTTTGTAGGAGCAGGCGGTATGCCTAGCTCCCACGCATCTACTGTATCAGCTCTTGCTACAGCGGTATGGCTTACGTATGGTTTTACATCCCCGCTTTTTGCAATCGTGTTTTTCTTTGCATTTATAATAATGTTTGACGCTCAAGGAGTTAGGCGTCAGAGCGGGTATCAGGCAGAAGCCCTTAATAAGATCATAGAGGACATATATTTGAATAAAGGCATTCAACAGGAAAGGCTTAAAGAATTATTGGGGCATACGCCTATACAGGTATTTATTGGAGCTTCCATAGGAATTTTGGTAGCAATTTTTTGTTACAGATAAAAAACAGAGATCCCTTAACGCATAATAGCAATAAAAAGGGTTGCTCGGGATTAAATTTTGTTTCACAAAATTTGGCCTCTCGCGACATAGAGTTAATATAAGGTTGCTATTATTGCGGTAGCATTGGTGGCATTGGCTATATTTGGGATGAAGAATTTTAGCAATAACATAGATGCAAAATCTATAGAAGCGCTTATTAAAGATGGTAAACTGGATGAGGCAAAGGCTAAGATCGATCAGATAGCGGAGAAGAAGGCTGATGCGAAATCCATTGGCAAAATATATTTTATGATAGCTGGTTCTTATGAAAATAAAAATGATATGGTGAAGGCGCGAGATATATATCAACTTATCCTGAAAAAATATCAGAATATAGAGAATATTTCAGAAGTTCAGGATAAGGCAGGCAAACTTAATATAGCTATTCTTTTTTCCAAGGTTATAACTAATAAAGATGTGCTTTATGAAGTGGAGCCAGGCGATACGCTTATAAATATTGCAAAAAAATTCAACACTACAGTTGATCTTATAAAAATCGCAAATTCTCTAACTAGCGAAAATATAAGAGCTAATGCAAAATTGAAGATTTCAAAAGCAAAATATAAAATACTGGTTGATAAATCTCAGAACGTATTAACGCTTCTCAGCGATAATGATATTATGAAAGTTTATCGAGTTTCAACAGGAGAAAATAATTGCACCCCTGTAGGAAATTTTAAGATAGTTAATAAAATTACAAACCCTGTCTGGTATACAGAAAAAGCAATAGTACCTGCTGAAAGCCCTGATAATGTACTTGGTTCAAGATGGATGGGGTTTAATCTGGCAGGTTATGGCATTCATGGCACAACTTCTCCGGAAAAAATAGGGCAGCAAGCTACGAAAGGGTGCGTAAGAATGATTAATGCTGAAGTGGAAGAACTTTATAGGATAATTCCTATTGGTACAGAGGTTGCAATAGCAGATTAAGCGAGGATAAAATGTCTAGCATAGTATTAGATTTCGAGAGGCCTATATTGGAATTAGAGCGTAAAATCAATGAATTAAAAACTCTTGCTTCAGACGGCAGTATTGACCTTGAAGAGGAGATTAAGACTCTTGAAGCAAGGCTTGAAAAAT
>JAPLMC010000012.1 GCA_026387215.1 Candidatus Omnitrophota bacterium | reverse complement strand
TTATTATATACTTCTGTAATTCTGCCAAGTTCCTGGGGTATGTGTATCTGGGATATGTCTTCTAGATGAGACGATAGGATTTTTTTAGCCTCTTTTTCCTGGGATTCTATCTGCTTAGTATCTTCTCCGTTAGTAATGGCATTTTTTTGCCGCATAACTTCATCATTTTTATCGCTTATTTTTTGATAATCTACTTTTTTATTTTTAAATATAGATTTGGAATCAGATGCAGCGTATATACTGTTAGTAGTTATAAATATGGCTATAGTAATTATTGAAATAATCTTCTTGAACAATTTAAAATACATAACTCCCCCTTCTTATATTAAATATATTTAAAATACTTTCTAAAATTATATATTAAAGTATATCACAAAAACACTTTCAGGTCAAATAAAAACCAAAGAAATTTACAAACCTAGTCCAAATTTGTAACAGGGAAAATGTTTATATTGTATTGGTTAATAATGGTAGGATTTTCGCTTTTATCTCTTCTTTTTTAACTTCCACAATCTCGCCTGTATTTCTTATCTTTATTTCAACTATACCTTTTTTAAGGCCTCTATCCCCTATCACTATTGAAAAAGGAATTCCTATTAATTCAGCATCGTTAAATTTAACGCCTGCGCTTTCATCTCTATCATCCAGCAATGTTTCTATACCTGCTTGATTTACTTCTTCATAGATATTGTCTGTAATTTTTCTGATATTCTCTTCTTTGTAATTTATGGGTATGATTATGACTTGAAAAGGCGCTATTGACATAGGCCAGATTATGCCCTTTTTGTCATTGTGAAGCTCTATAGCTGTAGCCATAATCCTGTTTACGCCTATGCCATAACAGCCCATTACTATTGGCTTTAATTTACCATCTTCGTCCAAAAAATCCGCCTTCATTGCCTTTGAATATTTAAGGCCTAATTTAAACACATGGCCCATTTCTATTGCATGTTCTATTTTTATATTTTTACTACATTTAGGGCATGGATCAATTTCAGTAATCATTCTTAAATCAGCCCATTCGCTGGCCTTAAAATCCCTGTCAAGATTTGTATTAATGTAATGCTTGTCTTTTTCATTAGCTCCTGTTACAAAATTAACCATAGTTTTAATAGAATTATCAGCTATGACTTTTGTCTCTTTTAGTCTGCAAGGCCCTGAAAACCCAACAGGGCCGCCAGTTACCTTATTTATAACATTTTCATCAGCCATCTCAAGGTTTTGACATTTCAAGATCTTTTTTATCTTTGCCTCATTTGCCTCATGATCGCCCCTTATTAAAATCGCCACTGGCTTCTCATCTGCCACATAAATAAGCGTCTTAACCATCTGATCAGACTTTACCTTTAATAACTGCCCAACCTTTTCTATAGTAGTTACACCAAGCGTCTCCACCTTTTCCATGGGCTTTTCTTTAACTTTGCCTTGTTGTTGTGGCTGGCCTGCGGCCTGATCCTTTACTTCTGCCACTCCTAAGCTAGCAGCATATCCACAAGAATCACAGTGCGCTAAAAAATCTTCCCCGCTATCTGCAACCACCATAAATTCGTGCGAAACATCTCCACCCATAACTCCAGAGTCTGCTTCTACTGCAATTGCCTTAAGGCCGCACCTTTTAAAAATCGCTTCATAAGCCTCGTACATCTTTTGATAACTTTCATCAAGACCTTGCCAATCCCTGTCAAAGCTGTAAGCGTCTTTCATTATGAATTCGCGGCTGCGTATTACACCAAATCTTGGCCTAACCTCATCCCTGAATTTAGTCTGAATTTGATAAAGAGTAATTGGAAGCTGCTTATACGAATTAATGTGATTCCTAACAAGATCAGTTACAACTTCTTCGTGCGTAGGCCCAAAAACCATAACCCTATTGTGTCTGTCTTTATAGGTAATAAGGTCTTCGCCAAGAGCTTTAAATCTGCCTGATTCATACCACAACTCAACTGGCTGCATAGAAGGCATGAAAATTTCAATAGCCCCTTTTTTATCCATTTCTTCGCGAATAATATTTTGAACCTTTTTTAAAACTTTTAGACCCAAAGGAAGGTATGTGTAAGCACCTGATACAAGCTTTCTGATTAGGCCAGCTCGTATCATAAGGCGATGGCTAACAGCTTCAGCCTCGCTCGGCACTTCTTTTAATGTTGGGATAAAATATTCACTCCATCGCATAATCTTTACACTCTGAAATGTTAGTTTTGTGAAGCGCCACAGCTTTATAGCTATGGTATTTTTTATTACAGGGTTCGTTTAAGCAAATCCCGAGCCCCGATTTATCGGGTCGAGGGGTCAAGTTTATATGTTTTTTAATAACTCTCTGACAATATCCTTTTCTTTTACTCTTTTTACTATCTTTCCTTTCTTAAAAATAACCCCTGAACCTTTGCCGCATGCAATGCCTATATCTGCCTCTTTAGCTTCTCCAGGACCATTAACCTCGCATCCCATAATCGCTATCTTGCAACTTGTTACCCGCCTCATGCAACTTGCACTTTGCGACTTAATGCTTGATTCTATTTTTTCGACTATGCCCTGTAAATCCACCTGGCATCTCCCGCATGTAGGACATGAAATAACCTCTGGGCCAAAGTTTCTTAAATTTAATGCCTGAAGGATGTTTTTCGCAGCTATTACTTCTTCAACAGGATCTCCTGTCAATGAAACTCTGATAGTATCTCCTATACCATCCAGAAGCAAAGCACCTATTCCTATAGATGATTTTACAACGCCTGTTGAAATAGCTCCTGCTGCAGTAACGCCTAGATGAAGCGGATATTTTGATTTCTTTGAAAAGAGCTTATAGGCTTCTATAGTGCTAATAACATCAGATGCCTTCAATGAAACTATTATATCGTAAAAATCCATTCTCTCCAATATCTTTATATAATTAAGCACGGATATTACCATGTTATCAACCTGCGACCTGCCTGTCCCGAGCGAAGTCGAGGGATGACCTGCAACTTGCGACCTAATACTCCCAGAGTTTACCCCCACTCTAATAGGTATCTTCCTTTTCTTAGCTGCTAGGACTACTTCTCTTATCTCGTCCTCTTTATAAATATTTCCAGGATTCAGCCTTATCTTATCAGCTCCGTTTTCAATAGCGCTCAAGGCAAGATTATAATCAAAATGTATGTCTGCTACTAGCGGTAAATTTATTTTTCTTTTAATAGCCTTTATGGCTTTTGCCGCTTCGAAATCTTTTACAGCAACTCTGATGATTTCACATCCTGCTTTTTCTAATTTCCTGATTTCATTTACAGTTGCCAGAACATCCCTTGTGTCAGTCTTTGCCATTGACTGGATACTAATAGGCACACCGTCTCCGATCTTTATATTTCCAACCTTGATTTGACTAGTCATACTATTTATCCTAATCTATCAGACTTTAGAAGTCGCCTACGGCAACTTTCAAAATCTATTTATGCCAGAAATGGGTTAATTTCTCAAAAATCCCAAACCTATTAAAATCATTATAGAAAACAAACAACATTAAAACTATCAAAAGCCCCATGCCTACTTGAGTCACATTCTCCTGTATTTTAATAGAAACAGGCTTTCTTCTAAATTTTTCTATTATAAGAAATAAGATATGTCCGCCATCTAAAACAGGCACTGGCAAGAGATTAAAAATAGCTAATGATGCGCTCAATACGCCCATTAGCTGTAATAGATAAACTATCCCAAGCTTAGCTGCCTGGCCTGTTATATAAAATATCCCTATAGGCCCTGTCATGGATTCCTTTACGGGTATTGCGCCGGTAATACTCGCCCATAGAGCCTTGCATGTTATATAAGTCAGCGTCCATAATCTTTCAGCCCCCATGTAAATAGATTTCAAAAATCCGTATTTTACATATACAACTTCCTCGGACGGGGCGATTCCTATTACAGAAATATTTTTTTTGGAACCAAGTATAGTTTTCATATCCTGAGATTTAGGAGTAACAAGAAAAGCCACTTGCTCGCCATCCCTTTCTACAAGAAGTTTCATTTCTATATTTTTACTGATATGCACAATCTTTGTAACATCTTCCCAGTAAACCACATCTTTGCCGTTTATATTTAAAACTTTATCGCCCATCTTTAACCCTGCTGATTCAGCAGGATACCCAGGCATAACTTTGCCTATTCTGCTAGTCAACGTAGGGCTTCCAACCATGAACACGAATGAAAAAATCAAAAACGCTAGTATATAATTTAATAAAGGGCCAGCGAATATTATCTTCATTCTTTCCCAAACCGTCCTTGAAAGATATTCCCAACTCTCTCCTTTTGTCCCCTCTGAGCCTGTCTCTCCTGCCAATTTTACATAACCCCCCAAAGGTATTATAGAAACTGAGTACCTGGTATCTCCTTTTGTAATACCGGCTATCTCCGGCCCAAACCCTATAGAAAATTTTTCAACACGCACTCCCATCTTTTTCGCTACAATAAAATGCCCAAATTCATGCACAATAACTAAAATACTCAAAACTCTCCTTGGTTTTTACCTTCGCCCATTTATCCGCTTCCAGTATATCTTCTATACCCGGATTTTTAACGCCCTTATGTAGCCCCAAAACCTTTTCAACAGCCATTGGTATATCTATAAATTTTATTCTGCCTTCTATAAATTCTCTGACAGCCTCTTCATTTGACGCATTCAGCACTGAAGGCCACGTCCCTGCCTTTTTTCCAGCTTCATACGCCAGGCGTATACATGGAAATTTTTTAAAATCCGGGTTATAAAAACTTAGATTCTTTATCTTAGAAAACTCCAGGCTCTTTATTCCGGAATCAAATCTATCAGGATGCGTAAGGGCGTGCTGAATAGGAATCCTCATATCACATGCGCCAAGCTGGGCAAGTATTGCGCCATCTCTGAATTCCACCATTGAGTGGACCACTGCTTCTGGATGTATTAAAATTTCTATGTTACTGATATCTATATTAAAAAGCCAATGCGCCTCAATCACTTCCAGCCCCTTATTCATCATTGTAGCAGAATCCACTGATATCTTTTTGCCCATCTTCCATCTAGGATGATTAATTGCCTGCTTAACTTGTATATTCTTAAACATAGACTTTTTCACATTTAATAAAGGCCCACCTGAACCTGTGAGAAAAATCTTCTTTAAATCCTTTCTATTGCCGCTTCCGATGCATTGAAATATCGCGCTATGTTCACTGTCTACAGGCACCACTCCCACCTTATTTTTTACTGCCTTGCTCATTATAATTCCACCAGCCATAACAAGGGCTTCTTTATTTGCAAGAGCTATTTTCTTAACCCTGTCTAAAGCCGTTAATATAGGTAAAAGTGCGGATGACCCTACTATGCCCACTAAAACAGTGTCTATCTTTAAATTTTCCAACATCCTGCACAACCCATCTTCGCCCTCATATACCTTTATTTTTCTAAAATCTCCAGGAACCCAGCCATTTCGCGATGAAGCAAAATTTTGCCCTGAGTAGTCATTACATCCCCGCAGATTCGACGAAGAGCCAGCAATACAAACAGCTTCCGGTTTAAATATTTTTGCCTGTTTCTTTAATAATTTAATATTGATATTCGTTGATAACGCGCATACCTTAAATCTATCTGGAAACTTTGCTATTACATCTAGCCCGTTTGTGCCTATAGATCCTGTCGAACCTAAAACCGCTATTCTTTCCATAATATTTTTTATCTAAAAATAGTTAGGCAGATATAAAAAATCGGCGCAGTAAAGAGTATGCTGTCAATCACATCCAGCATGCCGCCAAGACCAGGCAAAGAAGTGCCTGAATCCTTTACTTCATAATCTCTCTTAATAAGGCTTTCAGCCAGGTCCCCAAGCTGAGCGAATATACCTATGAGAACGCCGCTTACAAGTATAAAACTGAAACTCATCCATGGAAAATAATATCTGCTAAGAAATGCGCTGATAATGCTGAATATAAAACCGCCTATGGCTCCTTCAACTGACTTATTAGGGCTTATCCTTGGTATTAGTTTATGTCTTCCAAAACGAGACCCTACTAAATACGCCCCAATATCTCCTGATTTTGTGACAAAAAGCAAGTACGCAACTAATTTATGGCCGTCCTCTAGAAATCTTATTTTTACAAGAAATGTAAAAAACCATCCTATGTAAAAAATAGCAAATAATGTAACTGCTATTAATGATACTGCATCATGGTTTTCTTTCCTCGTAAATTGAATTATAAAAAGCGTGATTAATATAACTATGAAAAATGCTACTTCCCATATGCCACCTGTAGGTCTATAAAAATATGTAATATGTGGCAATAATACTCCTGATAAAACACCTACATAGGCAAAACTTAAAGGTAATACCTTTTTTGTGCTTAGCTTAAAAAATTCACAAAGCCCAAAACCTACAAATAAGGACGCCACTGCCCCAAATGTCCATATAGGCAATACAAATATACTTAGAGCTATGACAGATATCAAGATCAGCGAGGTAATTGCACGTTTAAACATATATCATCTTCCTCCAAATCTCCTATCTCTTTTATTATACTCTTCTATAGCTTTATTTAATTCCTTATCGTCAAAATCAGGCCAAAGAGTTTCAGTCACATAAAATTCAGTATAAGAGATCTGCCATAATAAAAAATTTGATACCCGCATCTCTCCGCTTGTTCGTATTAAAAGCTCCGGGTCAGGTTGTCCTTTGGTATAAAGTTTACTAGAAAATATTTTTTCATCTATTTCAGATAAACCAATTTTTGCGTTCAATACATCTTCTGCTAAAATCTTTGCAGCGTTTAATATCTCCTGCCTCGCTCCATAGCTCAATGCTATATTCAGCGTGAGATTATTGTAATCCTGAGTATCTTTTTCCGTATTCTCCATCTTAACCAAGACATCTTTCTGTATCCTTTGTCTTTCTCCTATTATATTAAACTTGATTTTATTTTCATGAAATAGTTTAAACTCTTTGTCTATAAAATCCTCCAATAGTTTAAACAAGGCTTTTACCTCATGGTCAGGCCTAGACCAATTCTCATTTGAAAATGCATAAAGTGTAAGATGCTTAACTCCTATTTTAACGCACGATTTTACAATTTTTTTTACAGCCTCTACTCCTTGAGCATGGCCCATAACCCTAGGAAGGCCTCTAGCCTTAGCCCACCTTCCATTGCCATCCATTATTATAGCTATGTGTTTGGGTATATTCATATGTTTCAATTACCCTCGTTGTATATTATTTATACTTATGGCGGCTCGCCTCGGTGCCGAGCGTCCTGATAGCCAATATCTCGACGCGAGGCAGGGTCAAATAAGCCTGTTTAATACAAGCTTATTTGAAAAGAAAAACGCGAATTCGCATTTAATCCAAACACGATTCGCGTCCTTCTTTGATTCCATAAAGATTTTGCACATCCACCCGCCACAGAAATAATAGCAGGCTCAGTATCAAGTGCATCAAGTTCTGGCTTTCAAACTGTAGCAATTGACTACTTTGCAGGAACAGCCTAATTGACTACCGGCTGAAACATATCAACAGGAACTTGCTCTTTTAGTTTTGATTCAAGATCTGAATACGCTGTTTTTATTTTCTCTAATTCTGCGGTAACCTTATTTAGAGAATTTTGTAAACTGCTGACAAGAGCCACTTGATCATTAGCCTGTGTAGCTGAGTTGGTTAACTGTGCCTGTAAATCATTTACCTTGGCAT
>JAPLMC010000113.1:706-18913 GCA_026387215.1 Candidatus Omnitrophota bacterium | reverse complement strand
TGCGATGCGGCAGCTTAGGTGATTTGCAGTTAGGACACACAGCAATACTTTGTACGTGAATTTTTTGAGATCCTCTTCTTTTGCCTTGTCTTGAACTGGAATGTCTTCGTTTTGGTAAAGCCATTTTAAACTCCTCTCAATTTTTGCGAAGCCCGCCCTTTTAGCGATTCTTCTTGGTATACCCGCCTAAAAAGGCGGGACGAAGCAAAAATTTATCCCGAGTCCGCCACAGAACTTTGGCGAACGAGGAACCTATGCTTCAATGTAGAGGCCGATTCTCAATCGGCCCATTATGTTCACAATCGCATTCTCCTGTATTTAGATTCTGTCCGCAATTAGGGCAAAGTCCTTTACATTCAGCCTTACAAACAATTTTCATAGGATAGTCTAGTACTATTTCCTGCCTTATCTCATCATCCAAATCCACTATTTCCGCAGACTTGACTTCTTGCGTCATGTTAAATTTTTTTTTAAAAATACCTTCAAATTTGCTAAGACATTTCCCACATGTATATTCTACTGGCGCTTCAAGCGAAATATCTGCAAACATCTCGCTGCCACTTTTTAAAACATTTGCCTTTATATTTATGGGCTTAATAAAACTTATGCCTTCTGAATCTACTAATAGCACTTCCGGTTTAATCTCATCCGTTAGTTCTATCCCATCCTCTGATATTTTATCAACATATATCTTCATATTTCTCCAACAACTTGACACTCTGACAATGTCAGTTTTGTGAAGCTTCACAACTTTACAGCTGCGGCATTTTTTATTGCCGGATTCGTTTAAGCGAATCCCGAACCCCTATTTATCGGGGTTAGAGGATCAAGTTTTTGAGATGCAATAAGTATCGCGCGCAATCATTAATTCTTCGTCCGTAGGAATCATCAATATGCTTGTATCTTTTAAGATAACGCCTTTACAGATTTCCTCAACAATGCCAGGATTATTCTCTCCTATGCCCCCTGTAAAAATCACTGCATCGCAGCCTGACATTATAGCCATATAAGAACCTATGTATTTTTTTATCCTGTAAATAAAGATATCCAGGGCTAATTTTACTTTTTTATTATTGCCCCTTTCCTTTATCAGTTCGCGCATATCATTAGTTAATTCAGAAACCCCCAGAAGCCCGCTTTTTTTATTAAGGATTTCTATAACTTGGTTCACATCTATATTCTCCTTCTCCATCAGATAAGGTATAATAGCTGGATCCATGTCGCCTGAACGCGTGCCCATCACAAGGCCTTCCAAAGGAGTAAATCCCATACTTGTATCAATTGCTTTGCCATTTTTTATAGCAGTTATGCTACACCCATTTCCAAGATGGCATGTTATAAGCTTAAGTTCATTCAAAGGCTTTTTTAGAACACAGGCTGCATGATTAGAAACATATCTATGACTTGTTCCATGAAAACCATATTTACGAATTTTATATTTTTCATAAAATTTGTACGGTATCGCGTAAAAATAAGCGCATTCCGGCATATCATGATAAAAAGCTGTGTCAAACACAGCTACGTGTGGAACGCGTGAGAGCAATTTCCTTGATTCATTTATTGTTAACAGGCTAGGCGGGTTATGTAAAGGCGCCAACTCAATAAAATCCTCTATTGCTTTTATGACATTATTATCTATTAAAACAGATTTGCTGAATCTGTCTCCGCCGTGCACAACCCTGTGGCCAACAGCATCTATCTGAGATCCTACTTTATCTAATATAAAATGAATCGCCTCTTTGTGACTAGGGATCTTTTCCCCTATCCTCTCTACGAGCCCTTTATCTAAAAACTTTTCAGAGCCTTCTTTTATATCAAAGAGCTTGTATTTTATTGAAGAACTTCCGCTATTCAGGACAAGAATTATCATTTATCTTTAAACCTTAAATTTTAACTTGTAATGTTTTTGGCACACTAAAGCGTGCCCTACAATTTTGTTGCAAAGGCCTTCATATACAGGCAGACTAAAGTCTGCCTATTTTCGGCTTTTGCCTTTAAATCAACAAACCGCCTTGCGCTCTGACAGCTGTTATCGCAACTGCGTCTATAATATCCTGAAAATCACAACCGCGCGACAAATCGCTGGCTGGTTTTTGAAGACCCTGAAGAAGCGGTCCAATAGCACGCGCCCTTGCAAGACGCTGCGTCAATTTATACGCAATATTTCCAGCATCCAAATTTGGAAATATAAAAATATTCGCCCTGCCATTGATTTTAGAATCGGCATCTTTTCTCTTAGCTATTTCAGGAACTACCGCGCAATCAACCTGTATTTCTCCATCTATAAGCAAATTAGGCTCTCTCTGCATTACAAGCCTTGTTGCTTCTTGAACTTTTTCTATGCTTTTACCAAAACCACCGCTACCTTTGGTTGAATAACTCAACATTGCAATCTTCGGCTGGTCGTCCAATAGCATTTTTGCCATCCTTGCGCTTGATATCGCAATGTCTGCCAGCTCTTCCGCAGTCGGATCAGGCACAATTCCTGCATCAGCGTATATAAATACGCCATTAGACCCAAGACTCTTATCATCCAGTATTAAAAGCGTTGAGCTTGAAACTGTTTTTATATTCTCTGCAGGACCTATACAATAAATAGCCGCCTTTGCAACATCACGAGTAGTTGTAGAAGCGCCTGCCACAAAACCATCAGCATCTCCAGAGCTAACCATAAGGCTAGCGTAAAAAACAGGGCTCCTAGTGATTATTTTTACTGCGTCTTCAGAGCTGACTTTTTTGTGCTTACGTTTTTCGCAATAAAGCGCTATATATCTATCTAAATCTTTCGATTTTCTATTATCTATTATCTCCAGGCCTTTTAAATCTATCCCTTCTTTTTTCGCAACTTCATTTGCCACCAAAGGATCGCCTATCAGTACAGGCACGGCAATACCAGATTTCAAAATACCTTCTATGGCCCTGAGAACTCTTTCATCATGCGGTTCTGATAATAAAATCCTTTTTTTTATTTTCCGGCCGCGTTCATATATCTTTTCTAAAAATTCCACACATCACCCCTGCTTAAAAAGCTTAAAAACTTGACAAAGTGACAATGTCAGTTTTGTCAACTTGTTAGCTTTGATTTAATTGCTTTCTCAACAAATACAGGCACAAAGCCTTTTAAATTCGCTCCAAGACTAGCTGCTTCTTTAATCAATTTTGACGAAAGATAAGAATATGACTCTGACGGCATCATAAATATAGTCTCGACTTCTTTGGAAAGTTTCCTGTTAGTAAGCGCCATCTGAAATTCATATTCGAAGTCTGAAATCATCCTTAGCCCCCTAATAACAACCCTTAGTTTTTTTCTTTTTACATAATCAACAACAAGGCCATGAAAATCATCTATCTCAACGCCTCTGATGCCTATTGTGGCTTTTTTTAAAAGCTCAACTCTTTCTAAAACACTAAAAACAGGATCTTTTTCACTATTGTGGGCCACTGCTACAATAACCTTATCAAATACCTTGACTGCCCTTTTTATAATATCCAAGTGTCCATATGTAACAGGGTCAAAACTACCTGGGTATATGGCTATATTCTTCATTTTCTGAAAAACTCCAATAGCGTATCGCCGTATTTAGAAGACCGTATTTTTCTGAAATCGCCCAATTCTTCAGGAAGGCCTTCTTTCTTAAACACCTCTGCTATAATCAAAGCATTGGGCGTTAGTATATCACAACTGGATAAGCCTATCAAGGTATTTTTAGCTAGGTCTGTATAGTAAGGCGGGTCAAAAAATACAATATCAAAAGAACAACCTGGCTTTTGAAGTACACCTATCCCATCTATACAATCTTTAATATATATATCATATAAGCTTTGCGAAATTCCTATCTTATCCAGATTTCTTTTTAAAACAGAAACGCAATTATGACTATTATCAATAAATACAGCTTTTTTTGCGCCACGCGACAATGCCTCTATGCCTATTGCCCCGCTCCCGCAATAAAGATCTAAAAAAACTGCCCCTTCAATCCTGTTCTTTAGTATCTCAAATAAAGACTTTCTTACTTTATCAGACGTAGGCCTTATTACACTAGGCATTTCTATTATTCTGCCCTTATAGTCACCTGCTATTATTCTCATATTACCCCACAGAAGCTAATGCCAAGTCTTCTTTGCTGAACTTAGAAAGAAGATTATCTCGAATCAACCTGTTTTCAGGCAATCTCAGAAATCTGTCTCTTTTTATCAAATCAAACGCTTCTTGCTTGGCAATTTCCAGTAAGCCCCTGTCTCTGATTATATTGGCGATCTTCAGTTCGGGAAGGCCATGTTGTTTTGTTCCGAAGAATTCTCCCGGACCTCTTATTTCAAGATCAGCCTCCGCTATCTTAAAACCATCCTGAGTTTCCAACATAGCGCTTATTCTATGCTTTGCGTCATCGCTCTTTGGCGCGCTAATTAAAATACAGTAAGATAAATGCTCACCTCTTCCAATTCTGCCTCTTAATTGATGCAGCTGGCTAAGTCCAAATCTCTCAGCATGTTCTATAATCATCGCAGAAGCATTGCTAATGTCCACGCCTACCTCTATGACTACAGTCGAAATCAGCATATCTATCTTGTGGTCTTTAAAATCGTGCATAACTGTTTCTTTTTCTTTTGATTTCATTCTTCCATGCAAAAGCCCTATCTTTAAATCAGAAAAACGTTCGCTCAAGTTTTTGTGCATTTTAATGGCTGCCCTTAGATCTGATTTCTCAGATTCGTCTATTATCGGATAAACAATATAAACTTGTCTGCCTATCCTTACTTGCTCTTCTGCAATTCTATAAGCCTTTTCCCTGTTCTTTTCTTCAAAGAAAAATGTCTTAATTTCGCCTCTACCTGGTGGCAACTCGTCTATTGTTGAAACATCCATATCTCCATAAACAGTCAATGCCAAAGTCCTTGGTATAGGAGTGGCTGGATCTTAACATTGCTCTTTGCATGACTCCGAATTTATGCTGTTCGTCTATTACTACAAGCCCCAATTTTTTAAAATTTACGCCTTCCTGAATCAAGGCATGTGTTCCTACAACAATATCAGCTTCGCCCACTTCTATCATCTGCCACCTACGTCTGCGTTCTTCTTCTTTTAAATCTCCCGACAGAAGCATTACATTTATTCCAAGAGGTTTCACTAGGGTTTTAATATTTCCGTAGTGTTGCTCTGCAAGTATTTCCGTAGGAACCATCAAAGCGCCCTGGTATCCATTCTGTACAGTCATGATAAGCGCATACAAAGCCACTATTGTTTTTCCGCTGCCTACATCTCCCTGCAAAAGCCTGTTCATCGGCTTCTGACTTTTCATATCATCTTCTATTTCTTTTATCGCCCTTGACTGGCTTTTTGTTAACTGAAACGCTAGATTATTTTTAAATTTACCTATCAGGTCACCTTCTAGATTATGGCTATAACCGGTTAAATCTATCTTAATACTAGCTCTTTTTAATGCTATGCCTGTCAGTAATATTAAAAATTCGTCAAATATGATTCTCTCCCTGGCTTTTTTCAAAACCAGGTCGCTCACTGGAAAATGGGTATTTCTAACAGCTTCTTTAAGCATCATGAGATTGTTTCTTTTGCGCATCTCAAAAGGCAATATCTCGCTAATCTCGTCTGCATAATTATCAACTGTAAATTTCATAATATTCCTAAACCAACGCTGATTCAGGCTTTCAGTAAGCGGATACACAGGCACAATCCTGCCTATATGTACAAAATCTTCTTGAGTGCCAGTTAAAATTTCATATTCTGGGCTGTTTATCTGCAGGTAATTATATTTTTCCACCTTTCCACATAAAATTAATTCCTGACCTATCTTAAATTTATCCTTCATATATGGCTGATTAAACCAGGTAGCGTGAATTACACCTGTAGAGTCTCCGACAGCCACCTGAAATATGTTCATACCCTTTTTAGACACATGCTCCCCAAATGTAAGCACTTTGGCTTTTATCGTCTCAAGATTTCCAGGCCATATCTCACCTATTTTTTTTATCCTGCTCCTGTCCTCGTACCTCCTTGGAAAACAATAAAGAAGATCCTTTACAGTCTCGATACGCAAACGGTTTAATATGTTTAACTTGGAAGGCCCTACGCCTTTAATAAATCTCGCGGAAATATTTAAGTCTTTCATGACTCCTTTAGATTATCTGTCCATTCCGGAATACATTTGCGTTTTATCGTACTCATGACCTGCCTGAAACCATTTTTAAGGCCTGCTTTCTCAGCCGATCTAATTGCATCCATATATTCTTTGGCGTCTATCCTGCGATCTATCTCCGGAAATTGATTCGCTAAATGGCACGAATAATACTGGGCCATTATATTAACATATGTGTCTGACGATAATTCATTAGCGATAAATTCAAATATTTTCTGGCTGCCAGCTAAATTTTCAGGCAATACAAGATGCCTTATCAGAATCCCCTTCTTCGCGACGCCTTTTTCTATCTTTAAATCCCCTGCCTGTCGATACATCTCTTTTACTGCAATTTTATTAATATCAAAATAATCAGGAGTATTTGAATATTTTTTAGCCGGCACATTATCAGAATATTTCATATCAGGCATATATATATCAATTATCCCATCTAAAATATCCAAGGCTTCCATTGATTCGTATCCTCCGCAATTATAAACTAGCGGTAATTTTAAGCCTTTCTTCCTCGCAATAAAAACTGCTTCTAATATTTGTGGCATGTAATGAGTAGGCGTGACAAAATTTATATTGTGACAGCCTTCGGCCTGCAGCTTAAGCATAAAACCAGCTAATTCTTCCACGCTTACCTCTTTCCCCTGGCCCAGCTGGCTTATAGGATAATTCTGGCAGAATACACATCTCAGGCTGCAATGCGTAAAAAATATAGTTCCTGAGCCGCTACAGCCTGAGATAGGTGGTTCTTCGCCAAAATGAGCGTGAAAACTCGAAACCATCGGCAATAACCCTGCCTTGCAAAACCCTATCTGGCCTTTAATCCGGTTTACCCCGCATTTTCTGGGACAAAGGCTGCAGCTTTCCATTAATTCATAAGCTCTTTTTACTTTATCATCCATCTTCCATCTCATAAACTTGACAAAACTTACATTGTAACAATGTCAAGTTTATTGAAGTTTTTTCTTGCATGTATAAGCACGTTATGTTATCATTTTAACCTAAATCATTGCGTAAATCAACTGCGGAGAACGTATAAAGGAGATCTATATATGTCGAAAGTTTGTGAAATATGCGGAAAAGGGCCTATGTCAGGAAGAACCATTGCGCGAAGAGGCCTTGCAAAAGCAAAAGGCGGAGTAGGGTTAAAGATAACAGGAGTAAACCGTAGAAGATTTATGCCTAATCTGCAGGTTGCTAAGATTATTGTAAAAGGTACTGTAAAAAGAATAAAAATATGCACATCCTGCCTTAAAGCCGGCAAGGTCCGAAAGGCTTGATATCTTCTATTTTCAGCTGAATAGTGTTTATCCCCTGCCAATTATTAAGCGAAACAGTATAAGCCATATCAAAGCTGGAATAATTTCTTAGCGTAAGTTCTACGTCCCCATCCTTAGCCATTCCAAACCCTATTGCCTCAAAGTTTTTCTTGCCGTCTGTAGCTTGAAATTTGATATGTTCCCCTTTTAATACCCTTAACGGCTGAACCAATCTAAGATTTCTGGAACAGAATATAGGCTCAGGATTTCCTTCTCCAAAAGGCTCAAGCCTTGTTATGTCTTCTACTATTTTATAATCCAGCATACTAAGTTCTATTTCCATATCAACAGACAAAGATTGGATCAGGTCTTCCGTTGTCATGGAGCTAACGGCTAGTTCATTTATCAATTTTATAAATCCTGGTAAATTTTCTTCAAGTATAGTCAGGCCGCACGCATATTGGTGCCCTCCGTATTCTTTCAAGAATTCTTCGCAGCTAGCAAGCGCTTCGAATAAATGAAAATTTTCAATAGACCTACCAGATCCTCTTCCAAGGCCATCTTTGGTTGAAATAAGAATTGCAGGCCTATTAAATTTGTCTGATATTCTGGAAGCCACAATACCCATTACCCCTGTATGCCACTTTTCATTATGAAGCACTATTACCTTATGATCTTTAAAATTTATATCTCTTTCTATCTTGGACATTGCCTCTTTTAAAGTACTCTTTTCTATTTTCTGCCTTTCCTGGTTTGCCTCATTTAATTTTTTAGCAAGCTCACTTGCCTTTTCATCATCATCCGTAAGTAAAAGTTCAACTGCCGTACCTGCAGAGCCAAGCCTCCCGGCTGCGTTTATCCTGGGGCCTAAAATAAAACCTATTTCAAATGCTCCGATCTTATTATCCTTTTTAATGCCGCTTACTCCAATAAGAGCCTTTATCCCTTTATTAGAGCCTAGATTTTTTAACAACCTTAAACCCTCTTTAACAAGGATTCTGTTTTCCCCTAGCATAGGCGCTACGTCAGAAATAGTGCCAAGCGCGACAAGATCCAAGTGTTTCCAGAAATCTCTATTATTTAGCTCAGAGCTCAATGCCTGGCATAATTTAAACGATATACTGACTCCTGAAAGATTTTTATCAGGATAAGCGCATCCTTTTTGACGAGGATTTATTATTGCATAGGCATTTGGCAATATCTTAGGGGGTTCGTGGTGGTCATTATAACATCTATGCCATATTTATTTAACGCATCTACTTCTTCATGGCTAGATATCCCGCAGTCAACTGTGATAACCAAATCCACTTTTATCTTAACAGCCTCTTCCACTCCGCTTGAACCTAATCCATAGCCCTCGGTAAGCCTGTCCGGAATAAAGTAGACAGGCTTTGCGCCTAATTCTCGCAAAGTAAAAAATAAAAGCGCGGTAGCAGTCACGCCATCCACATCATAGTCGCCGTGAATAAGTATCTTCTCTTTTTTATCCAAAGCTTTTTTTATGCGAGAAATAGCCTCGGACACGCCTTTCATTAAAAATGGGTTGTAGAGCTCGGATAAATCGTTATTCAGGAATGATTTTATTTTATCAATATCCTGCATACCCCGATTTATAAGCAACTGAGCGATTATAGTAGAAACTGAAAGATTTTCGTTCAAATACTTCTGCAAGGCTGCATCAGGCTGGCAAATATTCCATCGCTTCATGAGAGGTGTTTCTGGCTTAAAGGCTCTACGTGCACAATCACATCTGTAATTCCTGGTATCTTTTCTTTCAGAGTATCGCTTATCCTATGGCTAAGCTCATGCGCTGCGTCAACATGCATACTCGTATTAACTGTTACATGAAGATCCACATGCACATCGTCTTCTCTTCCTCTTGTCCTTATCTTATGCGTAGATTTTACTCCAGATACCCCATTTACCACTTTCATTATCTTTGCATTTTCAATAGCTTCTCCATCGCAAAGCACATCAGAACTTTTTTTCAATATATCAAATCCGGCTTTAGCTATAAAGATTCCTATCGCAAACGCGACAAACGTATCAACTATCGGAAATCCTAATTTTGTTGAGACAAATGTCACAATAACCGCGCTTGAGACAAGTATGTCGCTTTTTGTGTGCATAGAATCACAGATCAGTATATCGCTAGATAGCTCAGTGCCTTTTTTGTATTCATACTTCATCACTACCACATTTATAAGAAATCCTATAGCCATCAAACCGAAACTGAAAATATTTACATTAGGGACTACAGGATGAAATAACCTTAAAAATGAATCTTTTACAATATCAAAACTTGCCAGAAATAGCATAACCGCAATGCCAAGCGTGGCAATAGTCTCATATTTCTTGTGGCCATACGGATGGTCTCTGTCAACCGGCTTAGAAGCAGCCCATATGCCTACAAGCCCTATAATATTCGAAGCGCCATCTGCAAAAGAATGTACTCCGTCAGCGGTCATGGCCGCAGACTTTGTAACAAGCCCATATATAAGCTTACCGAACGCCACAAGCCAGTTAAAAAAAAGAATAACTATTAATATTTGCCTGATTTTTTTGAATTTATCAAGATGCATAACTGCCTCTGAATTTTACCCTTGTTGCTTTGCGAAGCAACAAGGGTAAAATTGGCTAAGGAATTCATGATTTATTACTAACAGTATATCTTTGCAGGGGGAACGGTTTAAAACCGTTCCCCCTGCCTGTATTATTATTTCACATGCCTGGATTGCCACGATATTATAAGCGGAGAAGCAATATACACGGTTGAATACACGCCAGATATCATGCCTGCTAAAAGCACAAAAGAAAACGGCCTCAGTACCTCTCCTCCAAAAAGAAATATTGAAAGGACCGCCAATAGCGTCATAAAACTAGTAATTATTGTTCTTGAAAGCGTCTGATTAACGCTCATATTCACAATCTCTTTCATGGACGCCTTGCGGTAGAGCTTTAAATTTTCCCTTATCCTGTCATATATTACAATAGTATCGTTTATGGAATAACCTGCTATTGTAAGAAGCGCGGCTACTATATTTAAATCCATTTCTCCGCCTACCATTGCCAGCGAACCCATGCCTATAGCCACATCATGAAAAAGCGCTATTACACCGGCTGAAGCATATATCATGTTCGTAAACCTAATTCCCACATAAATCAATATACCCCCAAGGCTCCATAAAAGCGCCAGAAACGCATTTTTCTTCAAATGCTTTCCTACGGAAGGTCCGACTTTTTCAATGCGAAGAAGCTCTGAAGGATTATCTTTAAAGCTCGTCTTAAACGCTTCTCCTATTTGATTCGCCTCATCTGCCGCTGTCTTTATTAACACTTGGTTTTTATTAGCAAATTGCTGTATTGTAGCATCTTTCACGCCTATACCGTCAATTGCTTTTCTTACGTTTTCTGAGCTAATAGGCTTTGAAAAAGAATATTCCTGTATTTGCCCGCCTGTAAAATCAATACCGTACATCTTGTCGCCACGCATTAGAAATGTTCCAAGCCCAACTCCAAGCACAATTATTGAAAGAGTGTAAGCAATCCAGCGTTTGCCTATAAAATCAATATTCGTCTTAGGAAATAGCTTCAACATTGGTAGCTTTGTAAAATTTTTATTATTTGAAAGGACTTCAAAAATGATACGCGTTACAAATATGCCAGTGAACATACTGGCCATTAAACCTATGCTAAGAGTTACGCCAAAGCCTTTTATTGGCCCTGACCCGAACTGGAATAAAAGAGCTGCTGCAATTAAGGTTGTTATATTTGAGTCTAATATGGCGCTATATGCCTTATCGTATCCAAAAGATATAACGCTTCTCATGTGCTTACCCGTTGACATTTCTTCGCGCATGCGCTCGTATATAAGGACATTCGCGTCAACCGCCATGCCAACCGTAAGAATCATGCCCGCAATGCCAGGCAATGTCAAAGTAGTATGCAGCCATCCCAGCGTTCCAAGAATTATTACAAAGTTTAAAAGCATTGCAAAGCTTGCAACCAGGCCTGCAAATAAATAATAAATTATCATAAAAACAAAAACTAAGGCCAACCCTATAATAGAAGCTCGTATTCCGCTATTTATAGAATCGCGGCCTAAGAGAGGTCCTATTGTCCTCTCCTCTTCTATGTAAATAGGTGCTGGTAAAGTGCCTGCACGTAAAATTATAGCCAGGTCGCTCGCCTCTTCTACTGTAAATCTTCCGGTAATGCTTGCCCTGCCTGAAGGAATCCTCTCGTTGATCCTCGGAGCAGAATGAACCTTGCCGTCCAGGACAATTGCCAGCCTTTTTCCTGCATTTGCCCCTGTTATTTCAGAAAATACGCTAGCGCCCTTAGCATTGAATTCAATTGCTACGTAAGGCTCATTGAAACGAGACTGGTCAAATTTTACTTCTGCATTTACAAGAGTATCTCCTGTAAGCAAGGTATTCTTATTCAATAAAATCTTTTCTTTTTCTACATCTTTCAGCTCATAACCATCTGGAACTTCGCCTTGCAAAGCTTTAGAATATAAATCTTGATTATCCTCTACAAGCTTAAATTCTAAAAGAGCAGTCTTGCCAATAAGCTCTCTTGCCCTGTCCCTATCTGTGACTCCTGGAAGCTGCACGACTATTTCGTCAATTCCTTGCCTGTAAACAGAAAGTTCTTTCACCCCGAATTCGTCAATCCTATTACGTATAATCTCCAGGGCTTTGGCAGGAGCGTCTTCCTTTGCTTCTTCAGGAAGCTTTGATGTATCCACCTTAAGCAAAAGATGCATGCCCCCCTGTAAATCCAGGCCAAGATTAATTTTTTCCTTCAAAGGCAGCATGCCCACTAACGCAAATATAAGAACGCCAAGGGCTAGCGCTATCCTCCCTTGCAAATTTTTAGTCATTCGAACCTCCACGGCTCTTTTTTACATACCCAATGGCATTTTTATTTATCTCTATCTTTACATTATCATCTATCTTAAGAGTTAATGTAGCGTCTTTTATATTCAATATGGTACCGTGGATGCCTCCGTTAGTCACAACCTCGTCGTTCTTATTAAGCGCTAAAAGCATCTTCTCGTAATCCTTCTGCTTCTTCTGCTGCGGACGTATTAACATAAAATAGAATATTACAAATATCAATATTATTGGTAAAAAATTTGCTATCATCGCTGCGCCTGAGGTACCAGTACTTCCCTGCATAAATCCTCCTTTTTTAAAACACCTTGTCTTTAAACTCTTTTTTCAATTCCAGGAACCTGTCTTCCTTTATTGCTTCCCGAATCCTATCTAGTAATTTTACATAAAAATATACATTATGTAAAGAAGTAAGTCTTAGCCCCAATATTTCTTCTGTATTAAATAGATGCCTTATATATGAACGGGAATAGTTTTTACAGACGGTGCAATCGCAGCTTTCGCTTAAAGGCTTGAGATCCTTTGAGTATTCTCCGTTTCTGATAATAATCCTTCCTTCATTGGTATAAGCTGCGCCGTTTCTGGCGTTTCTGGTAGGAACAACGCAGTCAAACATATCAATGCCTTTCTCTATCGCCTCAAAAAAATCATGCGGCATACCTACTCCCATCGTATACCGCGGCTTATCCAGAGGCAAATATCTTACGGCATTTTCCATCATTTCATACATAAGTTCAGAAGGTTCTCCCACGCTCAAACCGCCAATCGAATATCCGTCAAAATTCATAGATGCAAGTTCCTCCGCAGCTTTTTTGCGTAAATCCGTATACGTGCTCCCTTGCGCTATTCCAAACAATAATCTTTTACCTGTGACCTGTAACCTGTGACCTGTGACTATTTTATCGAATTCTTCCTTAGCTCTCTTCGCCCATCTATTCGTCAATGCAAGCGACTGCTCTGCTTTATCTTTAGTACTAGGGTAATGCAGGCATTCATCCAGAGGCATCATAATATCGCTTCCAAGCTCACATTGAAGCTGTACAACTTTTTCAGGCGTCAAAAAGTGCCTTGAGCCGTCTACATGAGAATTAAATTCAACGCCTTCTTCTTTAACCTTCATCAATTTTGCCAGGCTGAATATCTGAAACCCTCCGCTATCTGTAAGCATTGCTTTATCCCAGGACATAAATTTATGAAGACCACCGGCGTTTTTAATAATCTCCATGCCTGGCCTTAAATAAAGGTGATACGCATTTCCAAGAATTATATTAGCTCCGCAATATTTCACTTCTTCGTTTGAAAGCGCTTTCACTGTTGCCTGCGTCCCTACAGGCATAAATACAGGCGTTTCAATAGCGCCATGCGCTGTTTCCAATACTCCGGCTCTTGCGTTTGTAAATTTATCTTTGTGAATTATCTTAAACATAAATTAGCGATTAAGCGATTTAGTCATTTAGCGATTAAGTAAAAAGAAAAACCATCTTTATTCTTACTTAATCGCTAAATCGCTTAATTACTTAATTGCTCAAAGTACCAGCATCGCATCCCCGTACGAATAAAACCTATATCTCTCTTTTATAGCCTCTTCGTACGCTTTAAATAAAAGTTCCCTTCCGCAAAATGCAGATACAAGCATTAAAAGCGTTGTCTTAGGAAGATGAAAATTTGTCAAAAGGCTATCTACTATTTTAAATTTATAACCGGGATATATAAATAAGTTTGTCCAACCTTTTTCCACCCCAGGGGTGGAAAAACTTGCTCTATAAACCGATTCCAGCACTCTGGTACTAGTTGTTCCAACAGCTATTATTTTACCCTTCTTATTATTTAATTTTTCGACAATTTTATTTTCTATTTCAAAATACTCTTTTTCCATTTTGTGTTCTATTATATTTTCGCTGCTAACAGGTTTAAAAGTCCCGTATCCTACATGAAGTGTAACGTATTCCACATCAACTCTTTTTTTAGAGATATCTTCCAGAAGACTTTTTGTAAAATGCAATCCTGCCGTAGGCGCTGCCACAGCGCCATTTTTAGACGCATAAACCGTCTGGTATCTTGTTGTATCAGAATCAATTGTTTCGCGTTTTATATAAGGCGGCAAAGGCATTTCGCCTAATCTATCTAATATATTTTCCAAATTCCCATTACAATTAAATTTTAGAAACCTTCTGCCATTTTCTATTCTGGCAACTTCGGCCTTTAGCTCTCCATCTCCAAATATGATCTTGCTCCCGAGATTACACCCTCTGGCAGGTTTTAAAAGCGCCTCATATTCGTTTCTTTTCTCTGCGCCCTCTGTTTTGCTTGCCCCGCATCCTTGTGGTACGGGGTGCCCTATACCCAGAATTAATGCCTCTACTTTTCCGCCAGTCTCTTTTCTGCCAATAATTTGCGCAGGCAAAACTTTAGTATTATTTAATACAAGCATGTCGCCAGAGTTTAAGTATTTTTCTATGTCTTTGAAAGTTTTATGTTCTATATGTCCAGTGTCTTTATGCAACACTAAAAGCCTTGATTCGTCCCGTTTTTCAGCAGGATATTGCGCAATTAATTCGCTTGGAAGACTATAGCTAAAATCGGATAATTTCATGATTTGCGGCCTATGAAGAACATCACCACGGAAAGAACAACGCTTAAGAGAATTGACGTAGCTAACGGAAAATACAACGTGAAATTTTCTTTTTTAATATAAATATCTCCCGGTAATTTTCCAAACCATGGAATCTTGCCTGCAAATATAAAGAGAATTCCTGCGACTGTTAAAATAATCCCGGATAATATTAATATTTTTCCAAATCCGTTAATATCCATCTATTTTATCTTTACTCTCTCCAGCTCAGAAAACACACACCCGCAATATTTCTGTCTGTATAAATTTTCTTTTTTCGCCTGGTCCTGGCCATCTTTGAAACCTGGCCTAAAATCCTGATAATAAAATTGAACGCCCATCTTCCCATCTATTTCTTCTCCTATTTTTTTAATCTTTTCATGATTCTGGTATGGGCTTATTAGAAGCGTGGTTGTAAAAGCGTCGAAACCATTATTTTTCGCAAAATTCGCTGTTTCAGAAAGCCTTAATTTCCAACAAAGCGAACATCTTTCAGGAGAATCCTCTTTTGATAAAACATACCTAAAATATTCTTCCATCTTGTAATCCGGGATTATGACCTCAAATCCTATTTTTGAAGAAGCTTCGGATAAGGCATCTCTTCGACTTTTATATTCGCTAGGCGGGTGAATGTTCGGATTATAAAAAAACCCTGTGATTTTATCAAACTTTCTGCTCAGGAGTTCCTTTAAAGGATATAACGCGCATGGCCCGCAACAAATATGCAATAACAACTTCATAATAAACGTAAAAACTTGACAAACTAACAATGTCACTTTTGTCAAGTTCTTTGTATTAACCTTCGATTAGTTCATCTGGGATATCGAAATTAGCATACACATTCTGGACATCGTCATGCTCTTCAAGCGCTTCCACCAACCCAAGAACCTGTTTTGCCGCATCGCCGTCTAGCTTTATGACAGTAGAGGGTATCATTGTGATTTCAGCTGACTTTGTCTTGATTTTATTATTTTCAAGCGCTTTCTTAACAGCCTCTAAATCTCTCGCCTCAGTTGTAACTGCATATACATCTTCTTCTGTCTGCATATCCTGTGCCCCTGCGTCAAGGACCTTGTCCATTATATTATCCTCATCAGGATAAGCTTTTCTATCTATCTCTATATAACCTTTCTTTTGAAACATCCAGCTAACAGAGCCTGCACCTGCGACATTACCGTTTTTCTTTGAAAATATATTCCTTATTTCAGCTGTACTCCTGTTTTTATTATCGGTCAGGACTTCTACCAGGATTGCAACTCCGCCCACGCCATAACCCTCTATACTAAATTCCTCATAAATAACGCCCTCCAGTTCTCCTGTGCCTTTTTTAATTGCGCGATCTATATTATCCTGAGGCATGCTGGATTGTTTTGCTCTGTCAACGGCAGTTCTTAATCTCACATTTGTAGTAGAATCTCCACCGCTGTTTTTCGCAGCAACTGTTATTTCCCTGATAAGCTTCGTAAACAAATTTCCTCTTTTTGCGTCTGTAGCAGCTTTCTTATGCTTAATTGTAGCCCACTTTGAATGACCTGACATTTAAAACCTCCCAATTTTTGCGAAGCAAAAATTGATCCCGAGCGACCTTATGTTTGCATATTGTCGCGAGGGACCTGATGTCTTTCGCTATTTGCTCTGTGAAACAAAAATCGATCCCAAGCTGTCCGCTATTAACTTTATACAGCGAGAGACCTTTTACTTAGTTATCCTGTTCCTCTTTCTTCGTCTCCTGATATTTTGCAATAATAGTCTGCGCTGCTTTTGCAGGCACTTCATCATAATGCGAGAATTTCATTGAGTATGAGCCCCTGCCGCCTGTTATTGATTTCAGCTCCGATGCATATTTTGACATTTCAGCTATGGGAACTTTTGCCTTTATAACCTGTAGTTTTCCCTGTACATCCATGCCTGCGATCCTGCCACGCTTTGAATTCAAATCACCTGTTATGTCTCCCATGAATTCTTCAGGTACAATAACATCAACATCCATAATAGGCTCCAACAATACTGGGTGAGCTTCCAATACTCCCTTTCTCAAAGCCATTGCTCCTGCGATTTTAAAAGCCATATCGGAAGAATCAACTTCATGATATGAGCCATCATATACAATAACCCTCATATCAACTATTTGATATCCGGCAACTGCTCCTTGAGCCATTGCCTCTACAACGCCTTTTTCAATAGACGGTATATAGTTTTTAGGTACAACTCCTCCAACAATTTTATCTACAAATTCAAAACCTTTGCCTCTTTCAAGAGGCTCTAACTGAAGCCAGCAATCTCCATATTGTCCCCGGCCACCAGACTGTCTCTTGTATTTACCTTGAAGCTTCGTCATTTTCTTAATAGTTTCTTTATACGCAACCTTTGGAGTGCCTTTTTCTACTTCCACTCCAAATCTCTTTTTTAGGCGGTTAATCATTATATCCAGGTGCAAATCGCCCATACCTGATATTATCAACTCTTTTGTCTGCTCTTCCCTTTTTGACCTAAATGTCTGATCTTCATTGGTAAGCTTATGTAGCGCTATGGAAATTTTATCTTCATCGCCTCTGGTTTTTGGCTTTATTGAAAATGAAATCGCAGGCTCTGGAAACTCAATAGGATTAAAAATCACTTGGTCTTTTTCTATGCACAATGAATCTCCTGTTAAAGTATCCTTTAATTTTGCAACAGCTACAATGTCTCCTGCAATTGCCTCAGTCACAGCCCTTTGCTCTTTGCCAAATACGCTTAAAATATGGCCTATTCTTTCTGTAGTTCTTTTTGTAGCATTATAAAAAGACGTATCTGCCTTAATGCTGCCTGTGTATACCCTAAAAATAGTCAGTTGGCCTACATACGGATCAGAAACTGTTTTAAATACAAATCCGCTGAAATTCCCGGTTCCATCAGGCTTTAGTTCTTTATTCTGGCCTGTATTCGGATCTTTTGCTTTCTTTATCTTCATATCAATAGGTGAAGGCAGTATGTCAAACATGTTAGACATAAGTTCTTTTATGCCTATATTTAAAGTTGCTGAACCGCAATATATAGGGAATAGTTCTCTATTTGAAACTGCTTTTTTAAACCCGTTTTTTATTTCTTCAGGGCTCAATTCTTTGCCTTCCAGATACTTTTCCAAGAGCTCGTCATTTTTTTCTGCAACAGCTTCGATCAGAGAATTCTTCAACTCTAAGGCCTTCTCTTTATCTTCCCCGCTGAGTTTATCTGTAGCTTTTATATCCAAAATGTCTACTACGCCTTTAAAATCAAGGCCTGTTCCGATCGGCATGTTTACCAAAACGCAG
>JAPLMC010000113.1:0-659 GCA_026387215.1 Candidatus Omnitrophota bacterium | reverse complement strand
CTCTTTATCTAATTTATTTAAAAATATAACCCGCGCCATGCCTATGTCGCTCGCCATTGACCACGTCTTTTCAGTGCCTACCTGAATACCGTCATGGGCATCCACTAAAAGAACTGCGCTGTCAGCTGCATTTAAAGCTGAAAGCATCTCTCCCATAAAATCAGCATAGCCTGGTGAATCTATAATATTAATGCGTTTACTGCCATATTTAAAACTAAGGATACTGGCGCTTATAGAAACCTTTCTCTCTATTTCGTCTTCGCTGTAATCGCTGACGCTTGTGCCGTCATCAACCTTGCCAAACCTGTTAGACGCGCCCGCGTTATAAACAATCGCTTCAGCAAAACTTGTTTTTCCGCTCCCAGCATGGGATATTAAAGCTATATTCCTTATATCTTTAATAGTATAGTCCGCCAAGATAGACCTCCTTATTTTTGGAAGATTATAACATAAAATAAAAAGGGGCGCAATGAAAAATCACTGCGCCCCTTAAAATTAACCGGAGCAACTACCTACTCTCCCATGCCGTTGCCAGCATAGTACCATCGGCCTTGGAGGGCTTAACTTCCGTATTCGGAATGGGAACGGGTGTGTCCCCTCCAGTAATATCACTCCGGAATATCTTCAAAAATCAGCAATGCAGCTAAACTACTAAATTA
>JAPLMC010000033.1:2759-12667 GCA_026387215.1 Candidatus Omnitrophota bacterium | reverse complement strand
ATAAGCTTCGCTGTCTCCTGCGAAATAGAAGATTTGAATACCGTCTCTATATAATATTTTCCTTTTTCTGAAATGGGCGGAATTTCAAAATTAACCACCAATTCATTTTCTATGTTAGAAATTTCTTCGTGTTTTTGAAAACATGAGAAATCGCTGCTGAAATATTGATCGGCCGGGGTATACACTGTAATGAGCCTGTATCTTAAAAAAGAACTCTCACTGTTGTACCTATCATAGACCTGAATATAATAATTAGATGGACTAGCTGTTTCGAATTCCATAGCAACGTCCTCTCCGGCCATGCCACCTTTTATATCAATGCACTGCCCAGAATCCCTATAAAGTTTCATGTAAGGCCTTATATTACTCGGCATGTCTTTTAAATAAACTGTTATTTTGCCAGCGTCAGGTATGGATAATTTATAAAAATCCGAATCTGCTTTTACCGCAATTGTGGCAAAGTAATTTTCTCCAAAGTCAACAAGACTCGCAGTTTCTTTAGTTTCATTAGGCTCATATGCGTCTAGAGTTTTTATAAAATTAAAATTTAAAGAATAGCTGTCAGCCAAAGAAACATTCCCATACCAGTCTCTTGCTAAAAGACAATACAAACCTGGCTTGTCAAATTCAGTTTCTAGAATTATTTTTTCGTTAGCGGAGCCGCCTTTCGAAGAGACTATCCTGCCTGGAATAGAAAGATCGTATATCTTTATGGAAGGCCTCAGGCCCTGCGGCACCTCGTACATTTTTATATACAAAATACCTTTTTCAAGAATATCGAATTTAAAAAAGTCTTCGTCTCCAGCATTGTAGATTTTGCCATGTATTCTGGAATTTAACTCTATCTCGTTTGCGTTTGTAAAAGCGCTGTTAGACTCCATCTCTTGAAAATTCCTATATACAGATGGATCCAATATATCGTTAAAAATATTTTCGCCTTCGTTTATTTGTATATTTTTTAATATCCCTCCGGGGGACTCAGCCAAAAGATAATTCCCGATAGGCAAATATCTGAATTTAAATAGACCATCGCCTGAAGTTACGCCAAATCTGTTTGACGCATCTGAACTGGCAACGCTCACAGGCTCTAATGTAATGATAGAGCCTATTGAATTCTCGATAACGCCTGATAAGTTTCCATATTTTGAAGGGGTTAGATTTACATCCAAGTTATTATCTCCTGGAAAGATTTCAATACTTTTTGAAACAATGTCGAACCCCTGGGCTTTTATATTAATAACCCTCTGGCCTTTATCAATACCTTTTAGTCTGTATTTGCCGTCTTTATTTGTATAAACGCCTTCTACCGTAGCGCCTTTTATAATAGCTCCGCTATTATCCTTTACTATCCCGTATAAGTCCCATGTTTTCATTTCCTGAAAAACTTTGATATCAATAGAGCTTTTTTCTATCATTTCTCCAATATTTCTGATTTTGACACTCGCAGATATAAGTTTATTCTTAGGATAATTATTTTCCATATTTATAATTAAATCCGTGTTTAGGCCAGGAGCAGCATAAGAGTCTATATCTGTTTCTTCTCCGTCATCAATTAAAAGCTCTGGGCCTTCAAAGTATATGCTCTTAAATCCAACAAGCCTAGAATTTGAAAATGCACTAAGCCTGGCTTTGCAGATTCCTTTCGAAACATCCTCCGGCATTACAAAATTCTGAGACAAGGGGCAGGAGCTGAACTCAGCTAATTTAATTTCCGAAGAGCTGTAATAAATCTGCTTATTACTAGAATCGGTTATATCCAGGATAGTTAAAATATTAAGCGCAGCATTAGTTTTGTTTTTAATGTCTGCAGATATTGACACTGTTTCTCCCGATAAATACTGTTCTTTATCTACAGATATTTCCACATCTAAACTCGAATCAAAAACATTAATGCCTCGTTCCGCTTTGCCTATAAAAACATTCTGCGAAGAATAAAAATAAGAACTCAACAGGTCTGTCGAACTAACAATTATTTTCTTATCAAACAAGATCGCCTTATTGGCAGGGACTGTGACCATGTCATTATATTCGATTTTATGATGCTGAAGCGTTGCTTTATATCTTATTGACTCATCCCTGTTAGTATTATTTCTTATATGGAATGTAAATGTCGCTACATTGCCTGAGATATAATTCTCGCTGTCGCTTGTTATATCAAAAGTAAAATCAGAATTTTGCAAAAGACCTGGCAGGGGCTTGGCAAAAGAAAAATAAATCCCTTCTGTCTGGGGCTGAATAATTTTGAAGTCAGTACCATAAAGAATATAGTCCACAAAATAGATCCCTGGTTTCTCCAGAGCCAGGCCAAGTTTATACACTGCTTCGCTTGAAATGTTTTTCTCTAAAATTTCGCCTTCGGGAGACTTTAAGATCATTTCTATCTTGCTAAAATCTCTGTTTACCTGAATTGGGCTCTCAAAACTTTCGCCAGTTTTATATTCTGGCAAGTTTTTGCCGGATTTTGCCCATCGCAAAAGATCCCTGACAAGGTTAATCTCTGAAAGGCTTGCCTGGCCATTTAAATAACCCCAGTCTGAATAAATAGACGCAGCCACAACAACGCCTTTGCCAAAATTATACATAAGCACTGCGGGCATCTGATTCTTTGACCTTCTAAGTAAAACCGTGGTGCCATCAGGATAATCCGTAAAATATCCGTCCAGTTTTATATCAGGATATGATTTATCTTGCGAACTTAGTATCTGGTGAAAATTTTCAATATAAGCGGCTTTTGTATAACAAGACGCGTCTTCCTGCCAGCCATATGCATTTATTTTTCCTCCAGGAAGAGCGTTAAAATCATAGCCGTACTGCTGGGCAAAACATACAACAACCCCACCATTTTTTACATATTCCGAAAGTTTGTTTTTAAATATTGCTGAGTGCGCAAGGCCTGAGAGTCCGCCCGTAGGAATTACCATGACCTTTTGTTCATCCAATAAATAAGGTTCAAATGTATGGTCTATAATCCTGACTGGCTCGCCAATCTTTTCTATTATTAACTTTCTCATCTCATTATAATAACCATTTGCCAATATGGACACATCTGGCGATTCCAGATATTCCCTGAACGCATACATATAATAATTCTGGAGGAGTTTATTTTTCTGGCCCAAAACATCTTCCCATTTATTAATGACATCGTCTACGCTAACGCCTGTTGAGATTTCCAATTGAGCGTCTTCAAATAGAGTCAATATTTCCCAGTATTTCATCAGATAAGTTTTATTTTTCCTAGCAGCAATCCTGAGGAATAAAACAAAAAGTTTTCTAGGGCTAATGTCTATGCCTTTTGCAAAATCTATTGTATCAAATGTATCGTCAGGATGATCTATGCCAGGACCTGACAAAAATGCCAATTGTTTATTTTTATAAGGCTTGGACTTTTTGAAAAAAACGCTTTCGTCGCCTTTCTCCAGCTTATCGAGAATTGCCGTCAGAGCTGTATCACTATTGCAGAAATTAAAATGATCCATGCCCAGAAAATATTCATATCCTATGTCATCTCTTTTTCCTATTACAGGGCTCCAGTCGCCTACAACCCAGTCTTCGTTGCCAATTGCAATAAATGTCTTTATGCGCTTATCAGGTCCAAGATCTTGGATACTTTTTAAAAACATACTATCCGGGGATAATTCTTTTCTCAGGTTTTCAGATTCCATGCGGCTGCCAGGTATCCAAATTTTATTACCGGACATTTCCAGTGCGTATTGATATGCAGCTACACTTTGGGTAAAAACCGAAGGAATTATGCCGAGAATATTTTTAACATTTGCTACAAGGCTGGTAGAGCCATTGTTGGGAGGGGCAAGTTCTATTATTGTTCCTATATTATCCCTATAAGTGACTAGCCCAAATGAGCGTGAATACGCTGTTACCGCAAGAGCGCCTGTAGAATGTGTTATTACATCTGCTTTTTTATAATTTCTATTAGGAAGATTCTTGTTTAGATAATCCATCCCTTCTTTTAACGCTACGCCTACATCATCACCTAAGTCGCTTGCGCCATAACCCCACGAATCTCCAACCATAGGCGCGTCTATCTTATGATCTCCATTTATATCAACTGCGTTTCCTCGCATGTCAACTACAATCACATCATAGCCGCGCTCGTTTAATTTTTTTACATAATTTTTATTCTTATCGCTCCATACTTCTCCGCTAGAGTTAAAACCATGTACTAATAATACGGGTTTCTCTTTTATATTATACGTAGCGCTTTCATAACAATAAAAATTTATTTTTGCGCCTTTGGTGCTTTCAACAGTAAAAGATTCGCCAGGTTCATTTAGCGCAAAAATATTACCTGCAAAGAAAGTTAATGACAGGACTACTGCTGAATAAATAGTCAGCTTCATAAAACAATTTCGTTATATTTTTAATTTATATTTTGCCATTGCAAAAATCCGAAAGTGAGCAATAACAAAAATTAAATACGTTCTCTATTGAATTAATCTTTTAAAAGAAGTTTCTCCATCTTTCAAAATCAAGAGATCGTCATTTTTTAGAAGTATTTTCACTTTGTATTTTTCTGACTGGTCTGAGAACTTAGACTTACTTACAGGCGTGGGCTGTTCTCTTTGTATAATTTTATCTAAATCTGTTTGCGGTTTTTTATCTGTGCCGTCGAAATTAATTGTCCAATATCTCCTACTAACGGTACACGTACTCCACATATCAGTTTTTGATAGCTGCTGGCAAAACGCCACTCTTTCATAGCTAGTCCATTTAGGATAGAGCATATCTATTTCAAAAAAATTCCTCCAGCGGTATCTTTTGAAAAATTTTGCTATGCGATTTGTAGGCGAGCGGTCCTGAAAAGTAAGTTTTTTTAGGTTTTTGCCGTCCAAATCTACTACCCAGATATCAAGATTTCCAATTGGAGTTATTGCAGAAAATGCAATTTTTGATTCACTTGGCGAGAGTTTGAAATCTATAATCTTTATAATATCTTTTGCAGTATGCATATCCGGCTTATGGCTGCATCCCATGATCATTAATCCGAAAATTATCATCCACAGACATTTCAACAATGTTACTTTTATCAAGTTTTTAGTTATATTTTATTTTTTCTTTTTTTCTTTTTACGGTCTTTATCTAACGCGCTAATTAATGGGAAATAAATATTTATATTGGCAGGGCTAGACTCTCTAAGAATATTGATTATTTTCTTTTTCTTATAGTCAGGCGAATCTAGTTTTTTATCATCCAGTAAAAGCTCATAGGTCTCTATTCCAAAGACTTCTGCTATACGAGAAATTATATAGAAAGTAGGGAGTTTTTTACAGCTTTCTATCCTGCTTACATATGTAGGATGGACGCTTATTTCTTCTGCTAGCCTATTCTGCGTCCAAGCTCTGGAATTTCTAATGGTCCTTATCCTATTAGCTAAAATACTACTATCACTCATTATCCTCATAAGATTACCTTTCATTGTAAATAGATAGATTGTAAGTGTGAACAAAAATAAGGTCATATTATAGTGCCTATTAGTCATGCCCATAAACTTGACACTCTGACAATGTCAGTTTTGTAAAGATCCTTGACTATGTCCGCAGATAACTGTATACAGACTGCCTACTCAGACTTAATTTCTCCGATATTTCAGTAATCGCAAATCCTCTGACTTTCAATTGTTCTATTAAAAATTTCCTAGCATCCTTTTCCTTTGGGCCCTTAAGACTGCCTTTATTCTTCAGCTCCTCGATCTTCTCTCTTAAGTCCTTGTCGCCTGATAAACCATGTTCTTCTGCCCACTCTTTATCTCTTTCTCTTAACATTCGCGCCATTATTGTAAGGGCTTCTCGTTTTTCAAACGCATCATTTATCTGGCTAACGTTAGATTGATTTAATAAATTTTTATATTTTATTCTGGCTACAGAGATGTTATTATCTAAAGTCTCTAGAACAAATTTATAATCTACAAAAGTCTCCTTTTTCACTTCGTTTAAAAACAACGCGCATGAAGACCATCTGTAGTCTATAGGCTTTTCAACTAATTTACTTCTTACGGGATTTAAATGCATATATAAAGAGGCGGCTAAAAGATAGCTGTCATCAAAACACAATGCCGATCTGTACGCCCCACAAAACACATGCCCTCTTCTTTGGTATTTTTTATTGAAATACATAGCGTATCTTTGCAAAAGCGCCTTCATGGCATCCGGCATATTTGGTTCAAGAAATTTTAACAACAAATGAATATGATTCGGCATAAGCACAAAACTCAAGACCCTGAACTTAAACTCGTAAAGAAATTCTTTCATCAAATGAAGTATATAAAGATAATCCGCACCTTCTAAAAACAAAGGCTCTTTCCCTGATGCATGCTGGGTAATATGACTTACAGCCCCTTCAAAACAATGTTTATTCCTAGCTCTGAAATATCGCCTCAGCTTCCCCTGTTCAATCAAATCAATTATATCCGCCACAATACACCTCCTTTTGCCATAAACTTGACAAAACTTACATTGTTAGATTGTCAAGTTTATAGGTAAAAGCCTTTTTAGGCTTTGGTTTGACTAATAGCTGCCGTTTCCGGCATTAATTCATTCGTATATTACCTCCTTTTCTATGTAAACTTTACAAAAGTGACATTGTTAGAGTGTCAAGTTCTTATATATTAGACACATCTGAATGGCTTTTTCTTTCAAAAAAAATAAAAAAACCCATAAACTTGACAAAACTTACATTGTCAGAATGTCAAGATTATGGGATTAGAGGATTTCTTTTAGAATTGATTGGAGATTTGCGGGAACTATTTTGGGTTCTTTGATGGATTTTATGGCCCGATCAGGATCTTTGAGGCCGTGGCCGGTAAGGATGCAGACGAGTTTTGGATTTTTGAACTTTTTGAAATAATCTTTTTTGGCAAGCTTCATTACGCCTGCCACTGATGCGGCTGAGGCAGGTTCTACAAATACGCCTTCTTTTGACGCTAGAAATTTATAAGCTTCCAGTATCTCCTCATCAGAAACCATGTCTATCAGGCCTTTGGATTCATCCCTGGCAGATTCTGCCATTTTCCAGCTGGCAGGATTTCCAATGCGAATAGCAGTGGCAATAGTCTCAGGCTTTTCTATAATCTTGCCTCTAACTATAGGCGCCGCGCCTTCTGCCTGAAAACCAAGCATCACAGGAAGACTTTTTATCTTACCTTTTTCTTTATATTCTTTATAGCCTTTCCAGTAAGCAGTAATATTGCCTGCGTTTCCTACTGGAATAGCGTGAAAATCCGGAGCTAAACCTAATTGATCGCATATCTCAAATGAACCAGTCTTCTGGCCTTCAATCCTGTAAGGATTTATGGAATTTACAAGCTGAATATGGTGCTTCGCAGTAATTTCTTTTACAAGATTAAGCGCATCGTCAAAATTACCATCTACTGCGATGACCTGGGCGCCGTGTATTAGAGCCTGAGCAAGCTTACCAAGCGCTATCGCGCCTTTTGGAATAAGGACAATACATTTAATCCCGGCTCTTGATGCATATGCCGCTGCCGAGGCAGAAGTATTGCCTGTAGAAGCGCACATAACTGCAACATGCTTTTCTTCCAACGCCTTTGTAATAGCAAGGGTCATGCCTCTATCTTTAAAAGAACCAGTTGGATTAAGGCCTTCATATTTTAAATACACTTCTCCTGCGATCAATTCTGAAAGATGGCATGAATATATAAGAGGAGTATTGCCTTCGTTAAGAGTAATTACAGTAGTATTTTTAGTAACCGGTAAATATTCTCTGTATTTATCTATAATGCCTTTCCACATACATAACCATCCCAACCGCGTAGGATGCCTTCGGCAACCTACGCGGTTTTTACTTTTCCGCGTACGGCGACCTATGCGGTTTCTATTTTTCCAGTCTTATAACAACACTTTTCTTTTTTATAGCTGAGAGTTTGTTGATTTTGGACAACGCAGCCTGCATATCCAGCTCTCTTGCCTCATGAGTAAGCATGACTATGGGCACAATATGCGCTTCTCTACGCTCTTTCTGCACAACGCTTGCAATGCTAATATTGTGCCTGCCTAAAAGGTCTGCTATATTTGCAAGAACTCCTGGCTTATCTATCGCAGAAAAATGCGCATAGTACCTGGTTACAACATCGTCCATTTTCTTGAGGTTTTTTATTTCTATATCTTTGGAGATTACAGATTTCGCTGAATTTTTTCCGCAAGCAATCTTATAACCAATATCCACTATGTCGCTCAATACAGCGCTTGCAGTAGGCAGTTTACCAGCTCCCTGGCCATAGAATAACTGTTTGCCTACTAAATCCGCTTCTATAAATATCGCATTATAAACTCCTGAGACAGATGAAAGCAGATGCTCCAAAGGTAAAAGAGTAGGGTGCACTCTTGCTTCCAATTCATTGCCACAGCGCTTTGCTATTGCAAGAGATTTTATCGCGTAACCAAACTCTTTGGCATATTGGATATCAAAGTTAGAAATATCTTCAATTCCTTCTACGTAAATATCACTTATATCCACCTTTTTTCCAAAAGCCAGAAGCAAAAGTATCGCAAGTTTATGACTGGAATCCAAACCTTTTATATCCAAAGACGGGTCTTTTTCAGCGTAGCCTTTAGACTGCGCTTCCTTAAGAGCGGCTTTAAAACTTGTGCTCTGACTTGACATACTGGATAATATATAATTAGAAGTTCCGTTTAAGATTCCAAAAATACTAGAAAATCTATTACCTACCATTCCTTCGCGTATTGCTTTTATAATAGGAATGCCCCCTGCAACGCTTGCCTCGAAATATATTTCTCTATTCGAGTCTTTGGCTTTCTGAAAAATCTCTTCGCCTTCAGATGCCAGAAGCAGCTTATTTGCAGTCACTACATGTTTGCCTTTTGACAACGCTTTCATTATAATTTCTTTCGCAGGATGGATGCCGCCTACTAGTTCAACAATAATATGAATATCAGGGTCGTTTATTACCTTACTAACATCTTTGGTAAGCATGTTCTTGGGGATATTCACGTCTCTTTTAAGAGACAAATCTTTATCGCAAACTAATGAAAGGTGAAAGTCCATGCCAGTACGTTTCAATAACAAATCTCTCCGCTCCATTAGGAGCTTTACAACGCCAGATCCTATAGTTCCAAAACCTATCAAACCGATATTTATTTTATTTTGTAATTTTTTATTCATAATCCACCAATCTTTTTATAGCATCTTTTATTTTCTGTTCAACCTCTATAAAACTAACCCTTGTTTCATAAATAACAATTCTTGCCCGTTGCGTCGAATCAACAACTTGCGCTTGCACTATGACATAATCCAAAAACTCAGGTAACCTAAGCTTGATCTTCAATATAGTGCCTTTTTCAAATTTCTTGTCAGAGATAAATAATAGCCCCCCTTCGCTTAGATCTTTAGTTTGAGATACGTCATATTTTAACTCTCCGATTTTTACAGGCGTATACGAAACAACGCAGCTTTTGTTAATTCTCTTAAATTTTCTTCGCTCAGGCTGATTAGGAAATGTTTGTTCATTAGTCAAGATACACCGTCTTTTGTATTTTTGACCCCTGTACCATTTGCACATAAGGCCTGCCATGAACCCGAGCGAAATTGCCTTTTAAATATGCCTCTTAGCGAGTGGTTCATGGTCGGGACGGCTGGATTCGAACCAGCGACCCCCTGAACCCCATTCAGGTGCGCTAGCCAACTGCGCCACGCCCCGTATTTATGTAGCTACTATTTTCCAACGAGTTGCGAAATCTGAAGTTAAGTATACATGATTTTCTCAAAGCTGTAAAGAGCGATTTCCTAAATATCGGCAAGATAGGATAGATATCCATGACACTCTTTAATAATGGTTTAGAGTTAAATTAATTACTCTGATAGGTAAGGTTAAGCTTAAAGTATTAGAAGTTATACCGATGAGCAAAACTTATTTT
>JAPLMC010000033.1:0-2742 GCA_026387215.1 Candidatus Omnitrophota bacterium | reverse complement strand
TGAATAAACCAGGTATAGCTCAGCACGGACAAGCTATATCAGGTAAAATATCCATACATACCAGCCCTTTTGAAGGATAGCTACAAGTTGGAGTCTCAACAGGGTAAGACGACTCAATAGGCAGCCTTTCCCATAATGACTTCTGCAATACCAGCGGGCTCAGATTAAAACTGATATATTGATTATTTTGTCCGCTTAAGATATTTGCTAAATCTTTTTCATCATAATAATCATCGACCAACACAGAATTAGATTTCTTATTAGGCTGCTGTATTACAAAGTTAATCAGTTTTATATCATAGAGCTTTTTTAGAAAATCTAATAATTCAACCTTAATTTTTTCAATATCTTCGCCTTTATAGTTTAATACTATCTTTTCCGATAACGATTCAACAGTAGGGCAGTCGTTGCAAAGATACCACGCAAGCGCAGCTGACGAATTAAGTAGATAAAAGGAATTGTCAGTAGATACATCTACCACGGACGATTTATCAGAAAGAGAATCATCTCGGTAAACACTTAAAAAATATTCGCCTTCATCTATCTTCCGAAAAACGCACTGTTTTTCTCCTCGCACAATAAAATGTTGCTTCATATTATCCATGGTGTTTTTGTCCATTTTAACCCTCCTTTATGTTTGTAATAAAAATGTGTTGTCCCCTAATACATAAGACAGTATAGATGTTTTTGTTTGTCGGATAAAAGCCATACTTAATTCTGTAAAGACATCTGTCTTATTTTCCATCAAAGATGAAAATCTAATATAAGAATGCCATCTTAAAAGAAATTCTCTAGGAGGCAATATAGTTACTTTAGTGTCTACGCCTCTTTCTTTAGTAAGGAAAAAAACTTTATCTATAGGAACTCCTTGAGTAAAACAGCCTAAATTATTATACCGCTTCCAAGGGGTTGAAAACATATAAAGGCTTTGATTTATCAGCCGAATTGCAACACAATCATCGCTTAATGCATCGTATCCGCAATGCTCTACTAAATGTTTCGTGAGAGTTGTTTTCCCTTCTCCTGAACAGCCGCACACTAACATCCCGCCTTTACCATCCCTATGTAATCCTGCTGCATGCAGCAATACGCCGGAATATTCTGTTAACAACACTGCATATAAAGCAAAATCACATATACTGTTAAACAACCAATGCAATATCTTTCTGTCCTCGTAAAGATGAATTGCTGGTAAACAAATATCAGCATATATCTCGCAGAGCCTTAATGATTTATTATAACTAAAAATAAAACATTTTCCATTATTATTTCCATGTATATAATAATATCCAACCCCTTCTTTACACTCATAAGACAACCCATAATTTTTCATTAAAGCAATACGCCCGAATAAATCTGGCCTTTGATTTAAAGGGTGTATAACAACTCGAATAATATCACCAAGATTATCCTTATTTTTATAACTTATCTCATAATTTATTTTCAAATACTCAGGCATTTCAAAAAATACTACAGAAGGAAAAGCTATATAAACGCCTGCAATATTTATAATGGCAAAATCTTTATCATGGCTTACTTTTTCTTTGTATATGCTATTACACTCCATAAATACCTCGGCTATTCATTGATAAAATTGCAATTGCTTGTACTGTTTGCATCCTCTGCTAAATATTTTTCGCTATCTCCTGCTTGCATAAACATCCTTGCATTGTTACATAATATATCTCGAAAAGCGTTTTTGCCAACTGAACCATATCCCATTGCAGGACATCTGGAGCAACATTTATTCATAGAACAATTATAGCACGGGCTTTCAATAGACATAACCTCCTGCAATGCAGAACGTAAATGTATATGAAAAATGTCATCAAAAGTGTATTGCTTAAGGCTAAATGACAGTTTTCTATAGAAAGCACATATCATAACATATAAATCTGGAGTAATGTGGATAGAGCCATGCCCTGCTCCGCAGCCAATATGATATTTCGCTTTCCCTGTCTCGTTGCGAAAGGGATCTGTAGTCAGAGAACGATATCTTTCTCTTAAGCGTTTATCATTTACTTCCCCGACAATTTCATCAGCAGAAAGCATATATTCTGTATTTTCTGTATCATGTAAAGATCGTGGATACACTAAAGTTGCTTTTGGCATATTAAGCGTATTTCCAAATATACGCAACAAATTATCATGCACATCCTTTCTATGTTTAGATACTCGCGCTTGAACAACATAACGTATTCCTGATTGTGGAAGAGCTTTTAAAGTTTCACAAATATTTGTAAATATATTCTTTTCACCGGAAAATGAATCGCTAGCGTATTCATCATCACTAGACCCATACAAGGTAATAACAAGACGGCCTATAGGATATTTTTTAAAAAAATCCAACCATTCGCTATTTAAAAAAGTACCGTTAGTAAATAAAACAATACCAAACCCTTCTTTTTTTAGTAAAAGGTATATATCTTTAAATTGCGGATGAAGCATTGGTTCTCCTCCGCTTAACATAATAACACGACATCCTTTTTCCCTTAAGAAGGTTACGCAATCCTTAAAGTCAGACATAGAAATATAAATATCTGATTTTCTTTTTGATAAATGAATGATGCAATGTTGACATTTCAGATTACATCTGTAGGTTATTTCAATACATGCAGAGTGGATATTTTGAAAGGATTTCATAAAATTACCTTAAATTTTTTGCCTTTTGTACTATAATACACTTTTATAATGTATTTGTCAAGAAAAATATAATTATATATAGCTTATATATATAATTAT